>JAYUTS010000261.1:0-2608 GCA_043754995.1 Chitinophagaceae bacterium | reverse complement strand
AGTGGAATTCAGTCCGGCTCCTTATTTTGAACTGGAAGAAGAGTTTGTTTTGCAACAAACAATTGCTCAACTCATCAAGCAAAAATTGATTGTATCAGCACACGATATAAGTGAAGGTGGTTTGTTTACTACTTTACTGGAATCTTCTTTTAATAATGGTTTAGGGTTTGATGTTGTAGCGTCGGACAGTAATATCCGTAAAGATGCCTACTGGTTTGGCGAAGGTCAAAGCAGGGTAGTGGTAACGGTGAAAGCAGAAGAAGTTGCAGCATTTAAACAAGCCGTGGGTAATCATCCGCATGCAGAACTTGGAGTTGTAACCAATGGCAGTATTGAAGTTGATGGAATGGAATGGGGCACTGTGTTGAACTGGAAAGAAAAATATGACACTGCTATTGAGAATTTACTGGCAGGTCATGAAAGTGAGCATGCCTTAATTGCTTTGTAGAAGCAGTCGCCCCCAACCCCGCCTCCCAAAGTAGTACGGTGGGCAGGCCTAAAGGGGGTAATACACAAGTTTGAAAGTTTAAAATTAAAAATGCTGATCATAATGCCCGATGAAAAAAATAGCAGAGTGTTACTACACCCCCCTTCAGGGGATGGGGGCCACATTATTGTTACTGGTGCTGCCGGCTTCATTGGTAGCTGTATGGTGCAATATTTAAATGAAGCAGGATTTACGAACCTGATATTGGTTGATGAGTTTAACCGTGCTGATAAAATACCCAACTTAAAAGGCAAACAATTTTCTGTGGAAGTTGAACGGGAAGATTTATTCAACTGGTTATCAAAAAACAAACCTGTTATTGATTTTGTCATTCATCTTGGTGCAAGAACGGATACCACCGAATTTAATTATGCCATCCATCAGCATCTCAACGTAGAGTATTCACAATCTATCTGGAATTATTGTACACTCAACAATGTGCCGCTCATTTATGCTTCATCGGCTGCAACATATGGCGATGGGGCTTTGGGTTATAAAGATGAGCATGCATTGTGTCATAACTTGAAACCATTGAATCCCTATGGCATTTCAAAAAACGAATTTGATAAATGGGTATTGCACCAGGAAGATCATCCTCCCTTCTGGGCAGGGTTAAAATTTTTCAATGTGTATGGTCCAAATGAATATCATAAAGGACGAATGGCCAGTGTTATTTTTCATTCCTTCAAACAGATTCAACAAAATAACCTTGTAAAATTATTCCGTTCGCATAAAGATGGATTCAAAGATGGCGAACAGTTGCGTGATTTTGTGTATGTAAAAGATGTGATCAAAGTAATTGGTTGGTTGATGAAAACTCAACCGGCTTCTGCTATTTATAATTTAGGAACAGGTAAAGCAAGAACCTTTCATGACCTAGTTGCTGCAACCTATCATGCACTGAAATTGGAAACTACTATTCAATTCATTGATATGCCGGAGGACATCCGGGACAAATACCAGTATTTCACAGAAGCTGATATGAATAAATTAAAAGCTGCCGGTTATAAAGAGGAATTTACTTCACTTGAAAAAGGGGTGGATGATTATGTAAAAAACTATCTTAATCAGCTTAATTATTATTAACCTGTCAAAGGTTGAAACCGCCAAGAGGGTTTGCAACTAACGATGTGGTTTTATTGCTTACAATTTTTTCTTTCTTATTTTTATTCAGCAAACAATTTATTATGAACAAGAAAATTGCCATTATCGGCGGGGGGAACCTGGGTGTAGCTATTGCTGAAGGATTGATCAAAAGTGGTTTTGCCCAACCCGGAGATATTATTGTAACCAAACGTAATATTCAATCACTTGCTGAACTTGAGAAAAAAGGTGTGCCGGTAAGCAGTAATAATAATGAAGCTGTGAAAGATGCAGCCCTTGTTATACTTGCAGTTAAACCTTTCCAGATAAAGGATGTGTTACTTGGAATAAAAGATGAATTAAAACCTGAAAAGCATGTATTGGTAAGCGTTGTTACCGGAGTGTTGATCAAAGACATACAGGAGTGGGCAGGAACAGAAATGCCCATTGTTCGTGCCATGCCTAATACTGCAATAGCCATCCAGGAAAGCATGACCTGTATGTGTTCAAAAAATACCTCACAGGATCAATTGAATCATGTGCAGGAACTATTTTCTCAACTTGGGCGTGTAGCGTTTATAGAAGAAAAGCTGATGGATGCTGCTACCGTGCTTGGTGCATGCGGCATTGCCTTTGCTCTACGTTATATCAGGGCAAGTATCCAGGGAGGAATTGAAATTGGGTTTGATGCAAAAACAGCCACACTCATTGCAGCACAAACGGTCAATGGGGCAGCAGAATTACTCATTCAAAAAGGAACGCATCCTGAACAGGAAATTGATAAAGTAACCACACCCAAAGGATGCACTATTGCCGGATTAAATGAAATGGAACATCGTGGATTCAGCTCATCATTGATACGTGGAATTAAAACCAGTTTTGAGAGTATTGGTTAATGAAAAACTTTTTTTTAATTATAGTTTGCTTTGTAAGTGTGAGTTCTTTTTGTCAGCAAAAAGATTCCTTCGCCCTTCAACTCTTTGCCGAAGCATATGCATCTTCTATTCCCAATAAACCATTTACAAACAATCGCTCCGG
>JAYUTS010000260.1:0-5788 GCA_043754995.1 Chitinophagaceae bacterium | reverse complement strand
GAAGATGAACAGCACAATTGCAACAACAATGATCTCTTCAATCACTGCTTTTTTTAAGGTATCTATCGTAGCTTCAATTAAATCTGACCGGTCATAAGCCACATGAAACTTTACACCGGGTGGTAAACCCTTTTCAACATCTTTTATTTTCTCCTTTACTTTATCTATAACTTCTTTTGCGTTTTCTCCGTATCGCATGATCACTATTCCACCCACTTTTTCTCCTTGCCCATTTTCTTCTATAATACCGAGCCGCAGTTCGCCACCCATTTGTACCGTGGCAATATCTTTAACCCGTATGGGAACAGAGCCCTGGGTCATTAATGGTATTTCTTCAATGTCTTTTATCTGTGTGATGTAGCCTATACCCCTAATGATATATCCCATATCTGCCATCTCAAATTTTCTTCCGCCAACATCATTATTGTTGGCTCGTACTTTTTCAATTACATCCATTAAAGAAATGTTATAATAACTTAGCTTGTGCGGATCAATTACAATTTGATATTGTTTTTGAAAACCACCAAAAGATGCAACTTCACTTACACCCGGTACGGTTTGTAAAGCAAATTTGATGTACCAGTCCTGTAATGCCCGCAGTTCTCCCAAATCGAGTGATGGCGCATCTAATGTGTACCAGAAAATATGTCCTAAACCCGTGCCATCTGGTCCCAATGTGGGAACTACCGCCGGAGGTAAAAGACGCTGGGCATAATTAAGCCGTTCCAATACTCTTGTACGGGCCCAGTAAATGTCAACATCATCTTCAAAAATTACAAACACAAAACTCATCCCGAACATAGAGTTAGCACGGATGTTTTTTATTTTAGGAATACCCTGCAGGTTGCTTACTAAGGGGTATGTTACCTGGTCCTCCATGATCTGGGGACTTCGGCCCATCCATTCGGTAAATATGATAACCTGGTTTTCAGACAGGTCAGGTATGGCATCTACTTTAGTATTGTTTACCGAATAAATACCATAGGCTGTTACTCCCGCTGCTATAAGGAGAACAACCATGCGGTTCTTTAAAGCCCATCTGATAAAATTGCTGATCATACTTTTAATTTAAACTGGAAGCGATTAGTTTACTTAAATCAATTCTGGCTGAAGCAGCTTCACACATTACATAAAAGTGTTTACTAAAAAATGGTTATTCATTCTTTTCTTTCAATTTCATACCACATTTTGAACATATGCCGGCTTTATTACTTGTAACATCACTATGCATGGGGCAGGTAAAATTATTCATCACATTCACTTTCATCTTTTCTTTGGGTGAAAGATTTAAAGCCATACCGCATTTTGAACATTTACCGGGTTTATCGCTCATCACTTTTGTATGAACCGGGCAGGAATAATTTTTTATAACTGCATTTTTCATTTCTTCTTTCTTTGAAACCTGCAACTGCATGCCGCATTGAGGGCAATGACCGGCTTTTTTCATCCCTACTTCAGGATGCATTGGGCATGTATATAATATGGTATGCCTGGTTGTATCTTTTTTTCCGGCTTTACCCTGCGCAACAACCGAAACGTACATGATGGAGAAAACTGCCATCATCAGTATTTTAAATTTCATTTTGATTTGTTTTTGAATAGAATAATTAAATTGGTAAGAATAGCTATAACAGCAATAGCCCGGCAAACAATTGCCCGGCCCGGAGAACAATAAAATTTTAAATACGGAAAATGCAGTTGCGGATATAGATAGCTGTTGAACTGCTTCGTGGAGGAGCATGACTGAAGGGATTCTCTTCGGTTACAGATGAAAGATCATGCAGAGAGATTTCAATGATGGATACAGGTGTTGCATAGGCAATCAATTGAAGCATTTCAATTGCAGCAGTTGCTTTCTGATCTTTTTCAAGCTTTAACTGCTTGTGTTCATCCTTGCAGCAACTATTGGGTTTTGCATTGTTTTTCTCCATCCCGCATTCACCACATTTGTTTGTGTTGCTGCGCCAGAAGCCCAATTGCACCAACTCGCCCATGCAATAATGAAGATGTACGGTGGCACCTGTGCTACTGCTGATGTACAAAAAAGCTAATATGGTAATGATGAACTTTTTCATGTAGAATAACAGTATAAATATAAATTTTATTTCCTGAAAATTCCCTGAAATATAAAGTTATGCCCCTTAAAGTAAGAATAACATGACCAAACTCATGATTATCATCAATCCATCTTCAATAAGGGTGACTGTGGTTATGGGTAAATTGAAAACTGCAAACATGGACAAATGATCCCGATTGAATTAGCGTAAATAATCAGTGCTTTATTTTATTTATGCTTCACCATGTTGTTGTTTCTTCAGTGGATACCATTTCAGAAAAGTCAGTGATCGCCAAAGCCATTCAACAGGTCCGTAATTAAAATACTTTAACCATATCCGGCACAAATAAGCCTGCAATAAAAATACCGGAATTGCAAGCAGCATATTAAACCAGGGAGCTGTTTTTTCAAACAAACCAAAACCAATATTATAAAACAACAGAAGGCCAAAGAATGTTTGCGACAGATAAACTGTTAGTGCCATCTTTCCTACCGGAACCAGCGGATAAAGAATTTTTTGCCACCGGCTCCGGTACATGAGCATGGTTAAGCCTGCGAGGTAAAAAACGGTCATGCTGCTGCTGGCTGTATCAAACAAAAATGTAAACAGAAATTGCATCGATGGTTTGGCATCAAGCCCCAACTTAAAAATGTTGTTTACTAGAAACAAACCAACTACGAACAGAATAATTCCCAATGTGATCCATCCGCTGATTTTACAAATGCGTTTAATAATTGGTTTGGAGGTATCGGGATTTTCAAGCCATTTTTTTCTTCCTGCATACATACCCAGCATAAAGAAACCAAGTGTAATGTAAATGCGCCCGCTTTGAAACTGGAAACTGAATTTTGCTGATAATCCATTCCAGTTGTTTTTAATAACATCGATCAGCGAACCATTTTTGATGGCATTATAATATTGCTGTGCATCCTCATCAACCGGGGGAGTGTTGTTTGCAGGGCGGGGTGTTGGTTGCGTACTCAGGAAATGAACAATGTCAATGATTCTTGCAGGAATATTGATGATGAGTAATAAAGCAATGATGAATAATAACCGGTTGCTGATATTGCGGAACAACAGCAGTATAAAACCCAGTGGTACATAAATGGATAAAATATCTCCTCTCCAAAATGCATGGTGCAATAAACCAATCGCTCCGAGAATAACCAGCCTCCAGCAATAACGCAGTACAAAGTTTTCTTCTCTTTTTTGCAGGCTTTGCATTTGTAGAAAGAAACTCAATCCAAACAAAAAAGAAAAAAAGGTAAAGAACTTGCCGGAAACAAATATGCCATTGAAGGAAGATGCGATGATGGATCCTGCATCGTTGAATTTTTCATAGGTGCTCTGTGGTAAACCGGCTCCGCTGTACCAGAAAACAAAATGTGCGAAGAGGATTCCTAAAAGAGCAAAGCCTCTCAAGGCATCTACAGCAGTGATGCGTTGTGTTGAGAAGGATGGGTGCTGCATGGCAGTGGTAATGGTTTAATAAAAGTGGAATGATGATAAATGGTTACAGAAAAGATAAACTGTTGATGCCAATTCAGAAAAAGATAAATGTTAAAACATCTTTATCATGTTTAAGCGGTCATCACATTTACTCCCAACTCTGGCCTGTTCATCAGGAACTCTGTCATGTCATCATTCAGTTCAAAACCTTTCTCAACGGTGTACATACCAATCTTCCAATTCTCTTTTGGTTCAAACAGGTTGAACTTTAAACTGCTCTTGCCGGGATTCCGTTTGATATTCTTTTCAATAAAGGTGACCATTTCTTCTGTAAGGAAACGGGGTTCTACATCTACAATTACCTGTTTGGTCATGTTTCGTTTTACTGTTTCAAGCAGCAGCACATTGTTGATCTTAAATTCAAACTCATCTGTTTTATTCCAACGGTTTTTAAATGTACCTGTAACATATACAACAGAACCGGGTGTAAAATGATCCTTGAATTTTACATAGTCTTCACCAAACAAAGCAAACTCGGTATTGCCTCCATAATCTTCCATCATACAAATGCCGAATTGTTTTCCTGTTTTTGTTACACGTTGATTATGCGATGTTACCAAACCTGCCAGACGAAATTGCTGGAATGGATTTGCATGTAACAGGATAGCTTCTTTAAATTCATTGAACTCTGCAAGCGGGGTGATCCGGTAATGCGTTAATTCAAATTTGAAATGATCTAATGGATGACCACTGATGTAAATACCGGTGATGTCTTTTTCATGATCCAGTTTTTCCGTTAAGGTCCATTCTTCACAGTTGGGAATTTTTGGTGTGGGAATTTCCATCATCATGCTTTCGCCAAACAATGTATTGCTGTTGCTTTGCACATTGGCCTGGAAGCGGTTGCCGAAGTTGATGATGCGTTCTAATGTATTTGCTGTATCGCCGGGCATTATATGAAAATACTGTGCACGATGATAGGAAGTAAAGCAATCAAATCCACCACCATATACCAGGCTTTCCAGTGATTTTTTATTTACTGTACGCTGGTTGATGCGCTTGATAAAATCAAACATATCCTTATAGGCGCCTTTTTTAGTTCGCTCTTCTATGATGCTTTCAATCGCTGCTTCACCTACACCTTTCAATCCACCCAAACCAAAACGTATTTCACCTGCTTTGTTTACTGCAAACCCATTTTGTGATTCATTGATATCGGGCCCCAATACTTTTATACCCATGCGTTTACACTCTTCCATAAAGAAAGTAATCTTTTCAATACCACCAGCGTTGTTCAGCACCGCACTCATATACTCACCGGGATAATGTGCTTTTAAATAGGCTGTTTGATAAGCAACCAATGCATAACAGGTAGAGTGCGATTTGTTGAATGCATATTGTGCAAAGGACTCCCAATCGGTCCATATCTTTTCTAATTTATCTGCAGGGTGTCCTTTCGCTGTTGCTCCTTCAATAAACTGATTTTTCTTTTTGTCAAGTGTATATCTGTCTTTTTTACCCATTGCTTTACGCAGTACATCCGCATCGCCTTTGCTGAAGCCGCCAATCTTTTGTGCCAGCAGCATTACCTGTTCCTGGTAAACGGTAATACCATAAGTTTCCTGCAGGTATTCTTCCATTTCTGGCAAGTCGTAAGAGATAGCTTCTTTACCATGCTTGCGATCAATAAAGTTGGGGATGTATGCTAAAGGGCCGGGACGATACAATGCATTCATTGCAATCAAATCACCAAACTGATCTGCTTTTAATTCACGCAGATATTTTTGCATACCTACACTTTCAAACTGAAAAGTACCAATGGTTGAACCATGTTGATAGAGATCAAATGTTTTTGCATCATCTAATGGAATATTATCAATATCAATTTCAACGCCATGATTTTGTTTGATGAGTTGTAACGCATTTTTTAAAATGCTGAGTGTTTTTAATCCCAAAAAGTCCATCTTGATAACACCCGCATCTTCAATTACACTTCCTTCAATTTGTGTTAACCAGAGTTCTGATTCTTTGGATGTACAAACCGGAATCAGATCAGTTAAATCTCTTGGCGCAATGATGATGCCCGCAGCATGGATACCTGTGTTACGTACAGATCCTTCTAGTATTTCAGCTTCATGTAAAATGCGTGCAGGCAAATCATCACCATTATATACCTGGCGGATCTTTTTAACCATTTCCATTTCATCGGGACCAAAGCCTTCTTTTTCTGCCAAACTTTTTTCGCCGGTGAATGCTGCATGTAATACACGTTTTAATGAAAC
>JAYUTS010000259.1:0-2610 GCA_043754995.1 Chitinophagaceae bacterium | reverse complement strand
TCATAATGGCAAGTTTTATGGTGAAAGAAGCTATGCAAAAGTTACAATTGATTTTTGAGTTTTGCAAATGAAGTTTTATACAAAAGCCTGCTGGAATGACTCACAGCAGGCTTTAAAAAAAATTAAACTATTCAGTTAAGCAGCAGCATTCAGCTTGCTTTTTCTGAAACCATAAATGAAATAAAAGATGAGGCCAATGAGTAACCATCCGAGAAACCAGGCCCAGTTATTTTTGGTCATGCCTGTTAACAGGTACATACAGGTGATCAAACCCATTAAAGGTATTAACGAATAATGTTTAATAAAGCTAAGAATACTCAGGATTACAGCGGTGAGCCAGAAAATGATCAATGTAATTTTGGGCGTGGCAACATCCATGAAAGTAGCTTTGCCCGCAGCATAATCCTCATGCGTTGAAAAATCAAAATTGAATAACTCTTTCCAGTAACCATTCCCGTAAACAGTAAGAATTGCAATGGCAAGAAATACAATTGACGGAAACCAAAATCTCCCATTGATATGAGGCAAATGAAACCGGCCTCCCGTTTTTTCTCTTCTCGGAATCAGCAACACCCCACCGCAAACTAATACAAATGCAAACAGTGTTGCAATACTTGTAAAATCAAGTACAAAGGTTTTATCCGTGAATAAAATAGGAACACCAACAACCAATCCTGTTACGATGGTTGCAAAAGAAGGTGTTTTAAACTTTTTATGAATTTTCTGAAATACAGGCGGCATTAACCCATCACGGCTCATGCTCATCCAGATGCGTGGCTGCCCCATTTGAAACACAAGTAATACACTCGTCATGGCAACTACTGCACAAATGGCAACCAATATCTGCATCCACGCAATATTGAGGTTCTGTGCTTCAAAAATAAATGCAAGCGGATCACCTACTCCATCAAAATTTTTATAATGAACAGCACCTGTTAACACCAGCGTTAATAAAATATATACCACTGTACAAATCACCAATGAATAGATCATGCCTCTTGGCAGATCCCGTTGAGGATTTTTGCTTTCTTCGGCCAGTACACTCACTGCATCAAAACCAATATAGGCAAAGAACACACCGCTTACCGCAGCCATTACACCACCGAATCCGTTCGGCATAAAACTTTTTACTCCTTCATCATTAGCAGGAACCCAGTTATCAGTTAATCCATTAGAAAAGATCAACACTCCTCCTACCAGGATAACAAGTATTACAACAGCCATTTTTAAAACAACCATTACATTACTGAAGTTGCGGCTCTCTTTAATTCCACGATAAACAAGATAAGTGATGAGTAAATTAATAACCAATGCAGGCAGATCAATAATAAAACGCATACTGCCCATTAATGGCGCTGTGTTCCATGCAGCAATTACTTCTTTATTAATGGATCCGCTTGCAATACCATTTTTCGCTTCAATATAACTTGTACTGAGCCATGCAGGAATATGCAAACCCAGTTTATTCATAAAGGACGTAAAATAATCGCTCCAGCTAAAGGCCACATAAATATTGCCAATTGAATATTCCATGATGAGGGCCCAGCCTATGATCCAGGCAAACAGTTCACCAAAGCTGGCATACGCATAGGTATAAGCACTACCGGCAACGGGTATGCGGCTTGCAAATTCTGAATAACATAAGGCAGTAAAAGCACAGGCAATGGCTGTGATGATGAAGAGCAACACTACACCCGGCCCGCCATTAAAAACTGCTCCACCCAAACTGCTGAAGCTTCCTGCACCCAGGATGGCAGCAATACCAAAGAAGGTAAGGTCACGAACATTTAAAACCCTGTGCAAGCCATGTTCATGCGGATCATCGCTTCCTTCTTTTAAAATAGATTCAATCTTTTTTGTACGGAACAACTGCTTGATCATGATGCTGGTTTTTGGAATGTTTAAAATAGGGAAAAATAATGGATTGTATCAGGCAGATAAAAAAATGCTGAAAAACTTTTATGTGATTAATAACGCTAATCAGTATTCCCTTTTTACAAGAAATTCTGCCAATGCTTTCAATGGTTCTTTTCTTATACTCATGACCGCAATATCATCGAGGTGTTTCATTGCTTTTTCGAGGTATTCATTTTTCAATTGCATAGCCCATGCATCTACGCCTGCTGAAGTAAAAATGGATAAAACCTGTTCTATTTTATCAGCCGGGTTGGTTTTAACCAGCTCAGCTAATTGTTTCTTTTGTTCAGTTGATGCAGTTTCCATTGCATGAATCATCAGGAATGTTTTTTTATTGGCTTTGATATCACCGCCCACCTGTTTTCCGAATTTGGCAGGGTCGCCAAATGCATCGAGATAATCGTCCTGTACCTGGAAAGCAATACCCAGGTTTCTGCCAAATTCATAAATATGTTCTGTATTACCTACACTGGCGCCACCAATCATTGCACCTAATTTTAAACTTGCTGCCAGCAGTACAGATGTTTTTAATTCAATCATTTTTACATACTCATCAAAGCTTGCAGCATCTCTTGTTTCAAAATCCATATCGAGTTGCTGACCTTCACATACCTGGAAGGAAGTTTTATTGAATAAAGACAACACCCGTTGAATAATGGACGTATTGATTTGAGCGAGGTGGTCATAAGCCAT
>JAYUTS010000258.1:0-14223 GCA_043754995.1 Chitinophagaceae bacterium | reverse complement strand
TACTTCGCTGGTATAATCTTCTGTTTTTAACAGGAAACCTTTTTCTTCCAGCTCAACAACAATCTTTTTTCTTGCTTCAAAGCGATCTTCACCAATATAAATTTGTGCCTCCTCATTTAATGTTCCATCTTCATTAAAAATATCAACTATTTCAAGGCCGTGCTTTTGACCGAGTTGAAAATCATTCATGTCGTGAGCCGGAGTTACTTTTAAAGCACCTGTGCCGAATTCCATCGTAACATAGTCGTCAGTGATAATAGGAATGAGCCGGTTGATCAATGGCACAAATGCATATTTCCCATGCAGGTGTTTGTAACGCTCATCTTTGGGATGCACACAAATAGCTGTATCACCCATGATAGTTTCAGGGCGAACAGTAGCAATAACAACATACTCATCAACACCATCAATTTTATAACGCAGGTGATAAAGCTTTTGATTTGTTTCTTTACGAATCACTTCTTCATCGCTCAAAGCTGTTTTGGCTTTGGGATCCCAGTTGATCATTCGTTTGCCACGATAGATATATCCTTTGTTGTAGAGGTCAATAAAAACATTAATAACAGATTTATAATATTCAGGATCCATCGTAAAAGTAGTACGATCCCAATCCAGGCTGCACCCCAGTTTTTTCAACTGTTGTAATATGATACCGCCATACTTTTCTTTCCATTCCCATGCAAAACTCAAAAACTCATCTCTGCTTAAACTTGCTTTCTGAATTCCTCTTTCCCGAAGCATTTGTACAACTTTTGCTTCTGTTGCAATAGAAGCATGATCAGTACCGGGAACCCAGCACGCATTCTTCCCATTCATACGTGCACGACGAACTAATATATCCTGAATTGTATTATTCAAACAATGACCCATGTGCAGCACACCGGTTACATTGGGAGGAGGTATTACAACAGTATAAGATTCTCTTTCATCGGGAATGCTGTGAAAATATTTTTTTTCATTCCAGTAGGAGTACCACTTTTCTTCAGAAGTTTTATGCTCAAAATTTTTACTGAGTTCCATGCAGGATTTTCACTTTTAGGTGGGCAAAGTTAAGGAAAGCAGTTTTGTAAGGCTGCTAATGCTGTATAAAAGAAAGAGGCTGGCAAAGCCAACCTCCTATTTCTCTTAATGTAAGTTGTAAGTTTTACTTTTCGTTTGAACCGTTTTCAGGAATATTAAACAGTGCTGCTACCTGTGCATAGTTCATTTGTTTGATTTGTTCAACAGTGTAACCTTCAGCAGGGCCGCTTATAATTCTGCTACCTGAAATACCAGCCGGGATAATTACATAACGTGTTTGAATTTGTGAAAAGTTCAAATTTCCTGCTGAATAATTGATAGCAGGATTTGCAGCGGATTTATGTAAAAATGTAATAGATCCGGGAGCATTTAAAGCAAAACTCCATTCACTTAAATAAGCTACATTTCCACCCACGGGGGCAAAAAATCGGGAATCAGCTTCAGCATACGGAAGAGCTGCAACCTGGTTCAAAATAAATTGTAATAATAAACCTGGATCGTTTAAAGTTGGAGTAAGTGATGGAAAGTTCTTAATAAATCCAAGAACAATGTCTTTTGATAAAACCGTTGCTGTAATACCTGCAGCGGTGCGAACATATGAAGATCTGGTATTAAAACCAGTACCACCTGTTACCCATGTTGTTGCCGCAAGCCAGCTTGAATATGTAATTCCAGGTACTCCTGCGTTTGGACCAACCGGACCTACTACTCCTTGTGGGCCTGCTGGACCAACAGCGCCCGATGCTCCAATACCTCCCTGAATTCCTTGTGTTCCTTGCGGACCCTGAATCCCTTGCGGACCAACAGCTCCTTTATCACCTTTTGAACAGGAAAGAATAAACATTGCCAGCATTAAACTTGACAGTGTTGCTATAATATTTTTACGCATTACTTATGTTTTTTAAATTAGTTAATTCTTATTCAATAGTCTGATTACTTAACGGTTGATCCATTTTCAGATATAGAAAATAAAGCACAGATCTGATTATATTTCATATTTCTTAACTCATCAACGAAATATCCGGAAGCAGGGCCAGAACTCATGCGACCCCCAGCAATGGTACCAGGTATAATGATATATCTTGACTCTAAAGTTCCAAGTTGAGCTGCAGTGAACGGCGTAGCGGCACTATGCTTATACATATACCTGATATTCCCGGCTGCGTTTAAAATGAAATCAATAATATCAGTTGAAATGCCACCCGTACCAGTTCTTGAACGATAAGGAAGGGAAACAACATCAGTAGCTGGGATACCATTCACAGCTCTTGCATAAATTAATACAACTCCATTATCCATAATAGATGCGGTAATTCCTGGAGATGGTCTGTCATATGTAAAACGAGCACCATAAGTTGTTGTATTTGCTGTAGTCCAGTTTGCTGAACCAGAAACAGACCAGTTAGAATAGGTAACATTTGTAATACCGGCTGCACCCTGCGGGCCTGCTACTCCTTGCGGCCCGGCTGGCCCTACGGGGCCTTGTGGACCAGTTGGCCCCTGCATACCAATCGCACCAGTTGGTCCCATAGTTCCGCTAGGCCCACGATCACCTGTCTCGCCTCTTCTTGAACAAGATTCAAATGTGAGAAGTGTGGAAAACATTAATAGTGCTAAATATATTTTTTTCATTAGATGAAATTTAGTTTTTTGATTGAATAAAACATTTATTAGATGCTTAACGAATATTAGAAGCATTTTCAGGAATGTTCAGAAGCTGAAGAATTTCAACATAAGACATTTTTTTTAATGCTTCTACAGTATGTCCATTTGCTGGGCCATTAATGAATTTACCTCCCGAAACAGAGCCTGATATAACAAAATAGCGAACTTCTGCGCTTCCTACTGAAGTTAATGACCAGGGGCCGGCACTTTTATAAAGAAATCGTATTTGACCTGCTGATGGAATTACAAAATCATAGTAATCGTTCCAACCGGTTGCCACAGCTTCAGAAAAAGGAAGTCGTACAGTTACTGATGCGGCGAGATTAAAAATGCTACGCATGTAAGCTAAAACTACTCCTTGATTTATGATGGAACTTGTAATACCCGGAGCAGCAACATTAAACAATCCGGCAGCATTATAAGCAGCAGCGCCTGTTGTTGTCCAGAATGTAGCGGATGAAATCCATCCGGAATAAATAATGTTTGAAACCGGGCCAACCGGGCCGGCAGGACCAACGGGTCCTTGTGGGCCTGTAATGCCTTGTGGGCCTGCATTACCTACAGGTCCTTGTCCACCAGTTGCACCAATTGCACCTTGCAAACCTTGCAGGCCTGTTGCGCCAGTTTCTTTTTTACAGGAGGAGAACAAGATAATTCCTAACAGAAGCATTTGCACAATACCAAATGTCAACTTTCTCATAGCATTTGTGGTTTTTGAATGATTGATAAAATAATTACAGATGAACTTTTTTAAAGAACAATATTAATTTGGAATCAAAGGAAATGGAATAGTTAATCGGGAAGGATGTGATGGATATCTTCAGCAATATAGAAACGATTTCACAAAAGAACAAATCTGGTAATAAAAATATGTAAAAAATGCAGAACAACCAGCGATAATCCTTTTCGGGATTGGTTCTGATTGGAAAATAAAAAAAAGCCCATACAGGGCTTTAAATTTTTTGAGAAAACTAACCGTAGCTGTTTATAAAACAGCGAAAGAGTAAAGTTCAAATCATAGGCAACTTCTTAACCGAACATTAATAAGGTTATCAATGCAATTGCCGCAAAAAATACAACAACGAATACAGTTGTTTTCGCTGCATCGCTCATGTGAAAAGAATTTGATGCCATAATTTTTAAGTTTTTAATGTTACTAAATTCTTCCACAGGAAATACGGAATTAAAGCTGGACTGACCAGTTTACTATTAAATTCTTTACAGGTAGGATTGATGGGACTTAAAATCAGTGTAAATTAATACAGTTTTTGGTTTCAGCAAAATTCTGACTGCCTAATTTTGAGGTTTCTGAAGACTTATATGTTATTTTCGGTTATTCTATGCTGTATGCCATTACTGATATTGAAACTACAGGGGGCTATGCCTCAGCCAATAGCATTACAGAAATTGCCGTTTATATCTGTGACGGGCAGGAAATTGTAGATCAGTTCGAAACTCTGGTCAATCCGCATCAATCCATTCCACGTTTTGTGCAGTCACTTACAGGTATTACAGATGATATGGTGCAATTGGCACCATCATTTGAGGAAATAGCTCCACGATTAATGGAGTTATTAGAGGGAAAAGTATTTGTTGCTCACAATGTAAACTTTGATTATTCATTTATTAATCATCAGTTGCAGGTTTTGGGGCATCATCTTAATTGTAAAAAGCTTTGTACTGTTCGTTATACCCGTAAAATTTTTCCTAAACTGGCTTCTTACAGTTTAGGAAATTTATGTCGTCATTTTGATATCCCCGTTTATAGCCGGCACAGAGCCGGAGGTGATGCAAGGGCAACAGTTGAATTATTTAAACTGCTTCGGAAAAGTGATGTGAACAATCATATACATACAATGATTGGTAAACAATCAAAAGAACAGTTTTTGCCATTATATCTCAATAAAGAAGATATTGAAAATTTACCCCTCACTCCGGGTGTATATTATTTTCATGATGCAAAGGGTAAGATTATTTATGTAGGGAAAGCAATTCAATTAAAAAAAAGAGTTGTTAGTCACTTCTCTAATAATAAACCCACACGTCAGCGCCAGGAATTTTTGCGGAATATCCATCGCATTTCATATCAGCAATGCGGAACTGAATTGATGGCATCTGTATTGGAAACAATCGAGATTAAACGCCTTTGGCCCAAATACAACAGGGCTATTAAAGGTTATGAAGCAAGTTATGGCATGTATATGTACGAAGATGGGAATGGTTATATCCGTTTGGCAATTGACAGAAAACATAAACATCTCAATGCTGTTCAGTTTTTTTATAACCGTTATGAAGGAATGACAGAGTTGAAACGTTTAGCCAAAGAGTTTTCACTTTGTTATCAACTTTGTTTTATTGATCGTTCTGCTTCAGCAACCTGCAGCTCTCAACAATGCAACGGTGCCTGCGGACAGAAAGAAGAACCATCAAACTATAATGCAAGAGTAATGCTGGCTATTGAACAGTTGAAAAAAGAATTACCCAGTTTTGCTATTCGTGAAAAATCATATTTCAATAACCAGGACAGTTGTATCTTAATGGAAGAGGGGAGGTTTTACGGAATGGGTTATGTTGAAGCTGATTTTAACCTCTCACAAAAAGAAGACCTGCGCAAGAAACTGCAGGCCTACCCCGAATATGATTTTGTTCGCAACCTCGTTAAACGATATGCTTTAGATCAACCTGAAAAAGTTGTATGGTTATGAAAGAAGCTGTTAGCTATTCGCTGATAGCCGCAAACAAATACATGTATCTATTGTCTTGTCCAGGTGTCTGTTCTGCCAATCAATGATATTCCGATAAACCCACGAACTTTTAAGGTATTGTTATTTTCCATTGCTATTTTACAGGAGTAAGTTTTGCCATTCTTTGGATCATAGATTTGTCCACCTGTCCATTCTTTATCACCAGAATATTTAAATCCCCACATATTAATTAATCCCATCACAGGGCGGGTATGATTTTTTTCATCGGGGTAATTCTTATCCAATTTCGGTTTGCCTGTATCAGGGTCATTTGGTTCTTTCAACCAGGTGATCTTTCCCTGGTACTTCTCAGCATTTTTATAGATTTGAATAATACCTGTTCCTTCGCCATTTTTCCATGAACCAACAATGGCATCCGCATTTATTTGTAAGAGTGTGAAAGAATAAGAGGCAAAGAGCGCTACAATAATAACCGGTAAAAGAAACAGCTTTTTCATGATGGCAGATTTTGTGATTAGAAATTGTTAACAGGCCTTTTCAAAAATAAACAACCATTCTTATTATTTACATGCCTTTTGTCTGCTTTGAAAAAAAATTTGCTTATTTAACTCCCTTACAACATCTTTGCAATACGATGAACAAAGCAATTGTAAATAATCAGTGGTGGTGGCATACAACTCTAAGGGGTCTGTAATTCTATTACTGTGATTGTTCCAATCATATTCAGACCCCGAATTACTTCGGGGTTTTTTTATGCCCCCATCTCCGCCACCGGCGGAGAGCAAGGCAATCATTAAAAAAAATAAATCCCCCTTTAGGGGATAGGGGTTATGAAAAAAATTAAGATAGAAACGACTTGCAAAAAAATGCTGGCAGATGTGTTTACACCTGTTGGTATTTATTTACGACTGAGGGATCGGTTCAGAGATACCATCCTGCTGGAAAGTACAGATCATCATGCGGCAGAAAATAGCTGGTCGTTCATTGGTATTAATGCCATTGCCGGAATGGAGATCAGCTCCACAACAAGTATTGAATTTAAACTCCCCGGACAAAAGCCTGAGCGTATTGCAATCAAACAACCAACCGAAGTGCCGCAGCAGTTGTTTGACTTCATGAATCGTTTTGAAGCAAGCGCAGATTGTAAGGAAGCAAAATTTGCACAAGGCTTGTACGGTTATACGGCGTATGATGCGGTGCAGTTTTTTGATACTGTTAAACTGAATGCAGAACGAAAAGATCCGGCTGCCATCCCGTTAATGCGTTACCGTTTGTATCAATACGTTATTGCCATCAATCATCATAAAGATGAATTATTCATCTGCGAAAACAAGATTGCAGGAATTGAAACTGATGTAGCTGTTGTAGAAAGTTTGATCCATAGTAAAGATGTACCTGTTTACCCGTTTGCAGTGAAAGGCGAAGAAAGTTCCAATTTAACGAATGAACAATATGTGGAGATGGTGAAGAAAGGCATTGCCAGTTGTCACAGAGGTGATGTGTTCCAGATCGTATTGAGCAGACGATTCCAGCAATCCTTCAGTGGCGATGAGTTTAATGTATATCGTGCTTTACGCAGCATCAACCCTTCTCCTTATTTATTCTTTTTTGATTATGGTGATTATAAGTTGATGGGTTCATCACCAGAATCGCAGATCATTATTAATAATGGCAAAGCTGTTGTGCATCCTATTGCAGGAACATTTAAACGTACAGGCGATGATGAAATTGATCAACAGGAAGCTGAACGTTTGTTGAAAGATGCAAAAGAAAATGCAGAGCATGTAATGTTGGTTGATCTTGCAAGGAATGATTTGAGCCGTGTATGTGATGATGTAAGTGTAGCGCACTACAGGCAGGTTCAGTATTACAGTCATGTGATTCATTTGGTAAGTGAAGTGGTTGCAAAAGTTCGTCCCAACTCGAATCCGTTTGAATTATTAGCCAAAACATTTCCGGCGGGTACATTGAGTGGTGCGCCAAAAATTAAAGCCATGCAGTTGATTGATGCATACGAATCAACGGCCCGCAGTTATTATGGTGGCGGTATTGGTTTTATGGGTTTTGATGGAAGTTGCAATCATGCTATTATGATCCGTACGTTCATGAGCCGTCAAAATACTTTGGTTTATCAAGCTGGCGCTGGTGTGGTAGCAGCCAGCAAACCTGAAAGTGAATTGCAGGAAGTGAATAATAAATTGGGAGCGTTGAAGAAAGCAATAGAGAGAGCGGAAACCCTCTAAATCTCCCTTAAGGGAGACTTGCTACTTAGTGCAAGATTGATCTGTAAAATAATGAGTGAACAAAAGAAACATAAATCAGCATTTAAAAACCGGCATGTTTAATAATGCCGGTCATTTAGTGTTTGAATTGGCTAAAGATCTGCGTCGGAATATGACGGATGCTGAAAGTCTTTTGTGGAATCATTTAAAAGCAGGCGTGAAGGGATTGAAATTCAGAAGACAGCATCCAATTGGCATTTACATTGCAGATTTCTACTGTCATAAGCTCAAGTTGATTATTGAAATTGATGGGAGTATTCATAATGTGAAAGAAGTAAAAGAAAATGATTTGAAACGTGAGAATGACTTAAAGGAGTGGGGTAATACGATTATTCGATTTACAAATGACAGTGTTTTCAAAAGTTTAGATAGTGTACTTGATGAAATAAATACTATAGTTGAAAATTTAATTAACAGTTCAAAAGAATTACCAAAGCAGTAAGTCTCCCTTAAGGGAGGTTTGGAGGGTTTTTTATTATGCGCGTACTAGTTTTTGATAATTATGATTCGTTCACTTATAACCTGGTTCACCTGGTGGAGAAGATCACACATATAAAAGTTGATGTGTATCGGAATGATCAGATTCCGTTGGAAAAAGTAAAAGATTATGATAAAATTATTTTATCACCCGGCCCCGGTATTCCTGAAGAAGCAGGTTTGTTGTTGCCCTTGATCAAAGAATATGCAGCCACAAAATCAATTCTTGGTGTGTGTTTGGGTCACCAGGCAATTGCTGAAGCGTTTGGAGGAACGTTGAGGAATCTGTCAACTGTATTTCATGGAGTAGCAACGCCCATAAAAATCCAAAATCCAAGATCCAAAAAACAAAATGCTGTGCTTGCTGATCTTCCCGATACAATTGAAGTTGGTCGTTATCATAGTTGGGTGGTGAATAAAGAAGGTTTTCCTGCTGAATTGGAAATAACAGCGGAAGATGAAACAGGAATGATCATGGCCTTGCAACATAAAACATACGATGTGCAGGGTGTGCAGTTTCATCCGGAAAGTGTGTTGACGCCTGTGGGGGAAATGATATTACGGAACTGGCTCGTCTGAACTGGGATGAATGAGATGAAGGGATTAGTGGGATTGGAATAACTTTTAAAGTGATGTTATGCCCGAATTTAAATATGGTGATATAACTGAGAAGATTATTGGTGCCTGTTTTAAAGTGCATGGCACACTTGGGAATGGATTCCAGGAAGTTATTTATCAACGTGCTTTAGAATTGGAGCTGAAATTAATTCCGTTAGATTATACACGTGAGTTTGAAATGCCGATTTATTATCTCGATCAGCAAATTGGAACAAGGAGGGTAGATTTCTTAATTGAAAATAAAATAAGTGTAGAGTTGAAAGCAATCATAAAATTGGAAGAAGTTCATTTTGCGCAGGCAATGAATTATTTAGAAGCATACAATCTCGAAGTAGGACTGCTGATTAATTTCGGGAGTAAACGAATGGAATTCCATCGGTTTGCAAACAAAAAATTTAATCCTGCCGTTTTTCTTCATCCCAATCATCCAACGAATCCTAAAAATCCCAGTTCAGACAAATGAAAAAGATTTTACAGTTACTATTTGAACATAAGAGCCTGAATCGTCAACAGGCGAAAGATGTACTGCTGAACATCGGCAAAGGCATTTACAACGAACATGAGATCACCGCTTTCATGACGGTATATCTCATGCGCAGTATTACAATTGAAGAGCTGCAGGGTTTTCGTGATGCGTTGCTGGAACTTTGCGTGCCGGTTGATCTCAATGGACATGCTGTGCTCGACATTGTTGGCACAGGTGGTGATGGGAAGAATACATTCAACATCTCAACGCTTTCTTGTTTTATTGTCGCAGGCGCCGGACAAAAAGTAGCCAAGCATGGTAACTACGGTGCATCAACTATCAGTGGTGCAAGTAATGTAATGGAGCAGTTGGGTTATAAATTCAAGAATAATGTGGATCAGTTGAAACGTGAAGTGGAAGAAGCAAATATTTGTTTCATGCATGCACCGATGTTTCACCCGGCATTAAAAACGGTTGGGCCGATCCGCAAGAATCTCGGTATGCGTACCTTCTTTAATATGCTCGGGCCAATGGTGAATCCTGCAAGTCCGGCGTATCAGTTGGTGGGTGTGTTTAGTTTAGAAATGGCGAGAGTTTATACCTATTTATTGCAACAAACGGGCGGTGCGTTCACCATTATTCATAGTCTTGATGGGTACGATGAAATTTCTTTGACCAACGACACCAAAGTGATCACCAACAAAGGCGAATTTATTATGACTCCGGAACAGTTGGGCAAACGGATGGTACAGCAAAGCGATATACATGGAGGAAACAGTATTGAAGAAGCAGCAAAGATCTTTACAAAGATTTTAAGTGGTGAAGGAACATGGGCACAGAATGCAGTAGTAATGGCGAATGCGGCAATGGGTTTGTATTGCACAGGAGCTTATGCAACCTATGATAATGCATTTGCAGCAGCAGTTGAAAGTTTGGAAAGTGGAAGAGCGAATGGATGTTTGAAAAAACTGATTGAGCTGCAAGCCCCCTAAATCCCCCCGAGGGGGACTTGTGAACAGCTTCACAAAAAATGAAATGTTGTTTGGTTGAATAGCTCTGGCCTTCTGAATGGCTCTGGCCTTCAGGCCAGAGAAAGAAAAATAAAAATGAAACGGCTTTAGCCATGAATATATTAGACAAGATAATTGAACAAAAAAGAATAGAAGTTGAGCAGCGTAAAGTAATAACTCCGCTTGAAATATTACACAGCCAGCCTTTGTATGCAAGACCGGTTCTTTCGCTAAAACAATTTTTATCGGATGATACAAAGACAGGTATTATTGCAGAGTTCAAACGTCAGTCACCATCAAAAGGTGTGATCAATGGCAAGGCTGATGTGGTGGATGTAACAACTGCTTACACAAACAACGGAGCATCCTGTTTGAGTGTATTAACCGATGAACAGTTTTTTGGCGGCAGTACAAGTGATCTGCTGAGAGCAAGAGTAAATAACATTCCTATCCTGCGAAAAGACTTCATTGTTGATGAATACCAGATCACGGAAGCAAAGGCAATGGGTGCTGATGTAATTTTGCTTATCGCTGCCTGCTTAACGCCTGCCGAAGTGAAACGATTAGCGACCTTTGCTAAATCGTTGGGACTGGAAGTATTGCTGGAGCTGCATGCAGAAGAAGAGCTGGAGCATATTTGTGAGGAGACGGAAATTGTTGGCATCAATAATCGTAACCTCAAAACATTTGAAGTGGATATTGAACGGAGTTTGCGGATGGCCAAACAGATTCCGATGGATAAAATTAAAGTAGCAGAGAGCGGTATCAGTTCGGTTGAAAATATTATGTTGTTCAAAGCAAACGGGTTCAGAGGATTTTTGATTGGTGAAAATTTTATGAAAGAAGAAAACCCCGGAAAAGCATTTGAAAAATTTGTAGCAGGGCTAAAGCCCGTTAAAGATGTTTGAAATAACCCCCGACTTAAGTCCGGGGTTATAAGATTGAGTTCTATTGGGCTTTAGCCCACAATAGTAAAAAAATAAAGCATGAATATTAAAGTTTGTGGTATTACACAATTAAAGCAGGTGCAGCAGTTAGAAGGATTGAATATTGATTTCGTAGGTTTTATTTTTGATAAAAATTCTCCACGTTATGTAATTGGAGAGCTGGACGGAAAAGAAATTAAAAATGCAGATTATGATATGAAGAAAGTGGGTGTGTTTGTGAATCCATCATACAGCGATATCCTGGAGGCCATTGAAGATTATGGTTTGGATGTGGTGCAACTGCACGGCGAAGAAACACCTGAATTTTGTTCTGATCTCAACGAAGATGTTGAAGTGATCAAAGTATTTCATATTGATGAATCGGTAAAAGATATTGATGCATTGGTAGCGCCTTACGATGGAGCTTGCGATTATTATTTGTTTGATACAAAGAGCGGCGATCAGAAAGGCGGCACTGGAAAACAATTCGACTGGAGTGTTATTGAAAAGAGTAAAATTGAAAAACCGTTTTTCCTGAGTGGCGGTATTGGTATTGAAGATGTAAAACGGATCAAAGCGTTTAAGCATCCTGATTTTTATGGCGTGGACGTTAATAGTAAAGTAGAGAAAGCACCCGGAGAGAAAGATATGAGTTTAGTGTTGCAGTTTAAGTTAGGGATGAAATAATCTGAACTGTGATTTATGGGATGACAGGATTGTTGGGATGATGAATAACGATTGCTTTTGCTTATAACCAACCCTTAAAGCAAAGCGTATGCGTATTAAAGTTTGCGGTATGACCGACCTGGAGCAAATGCAACAATTAGCCAGCATGGGTGTTGAATTTGCCGGGATGATCTTTTATCACAAGTCACTTAGGTTTGTGTTGAAACATTTAACCGGAGTGCAGGTGAAACGGGCGAAGCTGAAAGTGTACAAGGTAGGAGTGTTTGTAAATGCGTCGTATGATGAGATCATTAACCATGTTGAGAATTTTGGATTGGATATGGTGCAGTTGCATGGCGATGAAACACCGAAGTTCTGTGAAAAAGTATCGGATTATATTTCGGTGATCAAAGCGTTCCGTATCACTGATGATGATAATATTCCCTGGAAGATCAAGGATTATGTGGAAGCAGTGGATATGTACATGTTTGATACGATGGGTGCAGGTTATGGCGGCACAGGAAAAAAGTTTAACTGGGAAATGCTGAAAGGATTAAACATTGGTAAACCATTTTTCTTAAGTGGTGGTATAGAACCAACCGATGCAGCAGCGATCAAAGAATTTGCAAAGGAAGATGTAGGGAAGGATTTATTTGCTGTGGATATCAACAGCAGGTTTGAAAAGATGCCCGGTGTGAAAGATATGGAGTTGGTAAGGAAGTTTGTGGGAGAGTTGAGAGGATAAGCTTAGCCACGGAGACAGGAGGAATGTTGTTGACGTCTTTCCCAAAAAAAATAATTATATGAAATGAATTAAGTTTTCTTATAAAGGGCGCCAACAATAGCAAAGTAAACATTAAAAACCACATGGCATATGATAAGGCTTAGATGGGCAGATATCGAGAGATTCATTCAAAATGATGAGATGATCCCAGAAGGATTCGTTGATGAGAGGTTGGAAATATCAGGCCGCTTCAACCAGGCTTATCAAATCATTGGTGTGGTTTTTAAAAATGAGGTGTTTATCGAGAATTTTAATTCTGAGCATCAATTACAATTTGTTAACTGTGAGTTTCAAAAATCGTTTAATTTTATTAACAACCCTGAAGCAAGACACATTGGTTTTTTCGATTGTAATTTTAATTCTACAACTCGCTTTTCTACATCATTTGTTGATATGTTAGAATTAGCTGGGTCTACATTTAAAAGAGGGATTGAAAGTTACAATTTATCTGTGCGAGAATTTCGGATAGAACTACTTAAATCGGATAAGAAGCGATTTTTATTTAAGGCACCGAATTTTCAGGTTTGTAGAATTTCCAAAATTAATGATTCGTCGGATTTTTTGTTTGCCATTGATGATGGTGTAGGTGAAATTGGACACCTGTTCTTAACTTGTGATGTTGAATTTTCTGGAAGTTTTACCTTTTTTTCAATTTCTATTGAAGACTTGTCTTTATATGGAGTTAATCGAAGTGGACGAATCTTGTTTCAAGAAAATACTGTAGGCTCTGTAAATGCATCGTACTTTACAAATCTTGGTTACTTAATACTTTCCTCCCCAAGAATAGAATCTCCTTACAGGCTATTTTTACATGAATGCAATATGGGTAAGACTGAGGTTTACAATATTGATTTTAATAAGTTCCTCGAAATCAAAGTTTCAAATACAAATTTGCAAGATATTATTGCAGCAAACATTAAATGGTGCAATAAGGTAGTAACTGAGGTTATGTCGCAAGATGTTAACCACTCAAAGCTAAGAGAGGTTTATCGCCAACTTCGAAATGTAATGCTCAGAAATAATGATAAAATTGAAGAATTAAAGTTTCATAAACTTGAGATGAATTCGTATTATGAAGAACTAAAGACAAGGAGAGGCTATTTTCCTGAGAGATTTATTCTTTTTTCTAGTAAATGGTCAAATAATCATGGATTATCATGGACTTGGGCTTTAGGTTGGATACTTTTTTTCTCCTTGGTTGCATTTAATCTAAATAAATCTTTGTTAGGCTATAATTCCTTTAACTCTTCATTATTCTTTGAAGATGCTGCAAATTGGCTTTTGTCAATTAACCCTGTAAGGAAATTTTCTGATGTTTACAAAGTTTATGACTCAGGTTGGCAATCTGGTTTGGCACAGTTCATTGATGTATTCATGCGAATTGTTTATTCTTATTTAATTTTTCAATTCATTAGTGGCTTTAGAAAGTATGTGAAAAAATGATGCAAAAAATTATTGTTGCACAAGAGTGCGACGCAACAAAAGTTAAATAGTAGCACAAGTGCTGGCTACATAAAGCCCGCCTTCGTTAAAACTACGGCGGATAAAAAATAAATGATGGAAACAACATATCAAAAACCTTCTTCGCAAGGTTATTACGGAAA
>JAYUTS010000257.1:0-5811 GCA_043754995.1 Chitinophagaceae bacterium | reverse complement strand
CGCTGTTGCAGTTTAACAGTAATCAGGTCGGCATCGCCGGGGCCGGCACCTGCTATGATTACTTTTCCAACCTCACCTTCGTTCCCTCTCCGAGGGAGAGGGAGGCCATGCACCATGTTACTATTTTTCTTTTGCTCAGACATATCAGCTTATTTGCTTTATTCATCATTCTACTAATTCAGTAGAATTAGATTTTATAAAAAAAACTTTTCGGCTTTTATTTTATTAAAACAGCAGCTACTGTGCTGTTGCTTGTTTCATCGATCAATACAGCGCTGCCATTTTCGTTTAAACGATCGTATGAATCAAATACAATGGGTGATGCTGTTTTTATAACGGCTTTTACCACTTCATTCAATTTCACATTTCCTTCAACGGGTTGTTGCTGCAATGAGTTTACATCTAATTTATATTCCAAATGCTTAACAACAGAACGTACAAGACGACTGCCGTGCTGCAGGTAATATTTATTACCTGGAATCAATGGCTTCTCATCCATCCAGCAAAGAATTACTTCCAGTTCATTCGCTACCTGTGGTTTATTGTTTGATAATACAATTGAATCGCCACGACTGATATCAATATCATCGGCCAATTGAATGGTTACACTTTGTGGTGCAAACACTTCCTCTACTTCTACTCCACCAACTTCCAATGAACTGATCGTTGTTTCAATTCCTGCTGGCAATACAGTCACCTTATCTCCTTTTTTATAAATACCACTTGATACCTGACCGGCATAACCACGATAATCGTGCAGATCTTCTGTTTGGGGACGAATGACCAACTGTACCTGGAAACGTGGATCAGTTAAATTAATATCACTATCAATTTCAACTGCTTCAAGAAACTCAAGCAATGGTTTTCCTTCATACCATGTAATAAGTTCTGATTTATCAACGATGTTATCGCCGTTTAATGCGCTGATGGGGATATAAGTCACATCTTTCAATCCTAATTGAGTTGCTACTTCAGCATAATCAATGACAATGTTGTTGTATATATCCTGTGAATATTCCACCAAATCCATTTTATTAATAGCGACAACTACATGCTTTATTTTTAGTAATGAAGCAATGATGGAATGACGACGTGTTTGCTCAACTACGCCTTGTCTTGCGTCAACAAGAATGATGATGAGGTTGGCATTACTTGCTCCGGTGATCATATTTCTTGTGTACTGTACATGACCCGGGGCATCTGCAATAATGAACTTACGTTTTGGTGTGGTGAAATAACGATACGCTACATCAATTGTAATCCCTTGTTCTCTTTCTGCACGAAGTCCATCGGTTAACAACGCCAGATCAACTGAACCATCTGTGCGGTTCTTAGTTGATTTCTCCAATGCTTCCAATTGATCAATGAGGATGTTCTTGCTATCGTACAACAAACGACCGATCAATGTGCTTTTGCCATCATCTACACTACCTGCGGTTATAAAACGTAATAAGTCCATAGTATGCCCCTAACCCCTAAAGGGGATTTTTATGCAGCACTATTGATTCATAGTTACTGATGTTAAAAAATAATTTTTATGTTGTCACTTGCATCTCTTCTGTTAAACTTCTGTTTCCTTAGAATCATCATTGAATGATTCGCACTCTTTATTGTACTTAATGCTATTCATAATTCCGCATCCTCCGTTGTTTCTTCCAACCTATTAATCTGCCACTTTATGTTTAGTTCTTCCCCCAACAAATGTCAATCACTCACCTATTAATTATACTCTTTGAAAAGCGAGGGCTGTGTCACGAAGTTCCCCCTTCAGGGGGCGGAGGGG
This sequence comes from Chitinophagaceae bacterium, assembly GCA_043754995.1. Taxonomy (GTDB): domain Bacteria; phylum Bacteroidota; class Bacteroidia; order Chitinophagales; family Chitinophagaceae; genus Lacibacter. The sequence continues at coordinate 4,028 of JAYUTS010000257.1, read as the reverse complement.
GCGCCGGGTTTTAAAAATACCCATTCTTCTTCCTGTCTTCCATCGCTGCTTCCGTTACCTTATCATCAATACGTGTTTCACCACGTTCGCTGATGCGGGTTGCAATGATCTCTTCAATTACTTCATCAAGGTTGGCTGCAGTTGATTCCACCGCTGCTGTACAAGTCATATCACCAACTGTGCGGTAACGTACTGTTTTGGTGAGTACAACATCATCAGCAGCGAGCTGCACATGCTCACTCATTGCTACCAACTGTCCTTCATGTTCAATCACTTCACGTTCATGTGCGAAATAAATAGAAGGCAGTCCAATATTTTCTTTGCGTATATAATTCCAGATATCTAATTCAGTCCAGTTACTGATCGGGAATACACGAACGTTTTCACCTTTGTGAATACGGCCGTTATAGATATTCCATAATTCAGGACGTTGCAGTTTTGGATTCCACTGTCCAAATTCATCACGTACAGAAAAGATGCGTTCTTTTGCTCTCGCTTTTTCTTCATCTCTGCGGGCACCGCCAATGCAGCAATCGAATTTGAATTCTTCAATCGTATCGAGCAACGTATAAGTTTGTAACCAGTTACGGCTTGGGAACTTTCCTTTGGGCTCTGTTAAACTGCGTTGCTTAATAGTATCTTCTACCTTGCGCACAACCAGAGTAGCGCCTACCTCATTCGCCAACCAATCACGGAATTCCAATGCTTCAGGAAAATTATGTCCCGTATCAATGTGTACTAAAGGGAACGGAATTTTACCGGGTGCAAATGCTTTTTTAGCCAAATGAACCATTGTGATGGAATCCTTTCCACCACTGAACAACAAAGCTGGTTTTTCAAATTGTGCCGCCACCTCACGGAAGATGTGAATGCTCTCCGCTTCTAACTGCTCCAGGTAATTTAAATGATACTGACTCATGATTTATTTATTAGCCTACCTATCAGGTAGGGTTTGTATGCAAATATAAGGTCAAAATGGCCTAACACTTGTTTATTACTACGCAAACGTTTGCCGGTATCAGGAATTATTCTCTACACCCGGTTCAGCGTGTATATGCAGCCCACATTCCTTGTTGCTGCTGTCCTCCCACCACCAGCGCCCGGCTCTGAAATCTTCGCCCGGTTTGATGGCTCTTGTACAGGGTGCACAACCAATGCTCACAAAGCCTTTATCGTGCAAAGAATTGTACGGAACATGGTTTTCACGGATGAACTGGTTCAGTTCTTCCCATGTCCAATGCAGGATGGGATGATACTTGATAATCTGGTTGCCTTCATCCCACTCGAGTTGAGATGTGTACTGCCGATCAGGGCTTTGCTCAGCCCGTAAACCAGTGATCCAAAGTTGCTTGCCTTTTAATGCACGCTTCAATGGCTCCACTTTACGAATGCCGCAACATTCCTTACGATTATCGGTTGATTCGTAAAAAGAATTAGGCCCTTTTTCAGATACAAATGCCTGCAACTTTTCTGCATTTGGATAATATGCATGGATGGTTTGCTGGTAGGTTTCCAGTGTTGAGCGCCAGGTGCTGTATGTTTCGGTGAACATGCGACCTGTGTCCAACGTAAACACATCGATCGGCAGCTTTTCATTGAAGATCAAATGGCTGATGGCCTGATCTTCCAAACCAAAGCTGGTTGAAAAAACAATATTGCCTTTAAACTTATTGCTCAGTAAACGGAGAGCTTCTGCAGGGCTTTTATCCTGCAGAAGGTTTTCGAGTTCTGTTATTTGCTGTTGTAAACTCATTTTCTTAGTTGAGATTTAATCCTGCAAGTTCAAGACTTTTCTTTTTCAATTTCCGCACTTCAATATCTTCAATGATTGGTTCCGGTGAGAGAATAAGCGACGTGCCATTTTCTCTCCACCAGTTATTTTCTTTCAGCTCAGTTGCGTGCAATACCCCTACTAAATATTTACGATCGCTTTCAGCATGCCATTCTTCGATCCATTCAAATTTATCTTTCGGAATATAATTCCAATCATCAAAACTCAGGAATACTTTCAGGTAGTAATCGTTCGTGAGTTCGTTTGGTTGATGATAATACAGTTTCTTGTACTCGTATTTATAATCGTACCGTAAAGCAGAGATATCACTCAATACTGCCGATGCTGTCGGGAAAGAACCGGCACCCTTACCATAGAAAAATTGCTTATCAGAGAATGAACTTTCTACAACTGCTCCATTGTATTCGTTCTTTACAAAACTTAAATGATCATCGTGCTTTACAAACTGAGGCAATACAAAAGCAGCCACTTTACCATTCTGCAATTTCTTGGCCTGCCCCACCAACCTGATCTCCAGATTTTTCTCACGACCAACAGTTGCATCTGTTCCCTGGATATTCTGAATACCGGTGAACAATATATCACCCGGATGAGAAACAATACCGTACGCATGTAATAACAGGATCACCCATTTATTCACCGCATCCCAACCATCCACATCTAATGCAGGGTCTGCTTCTGCAAAGCCTAATTGTTGTGCCTGTAACAATGCTTGCTTGAAGTCAAGTTTCTCTTCAAACATTTTGGTGAGGATATAATTGGTACTGCCATTTACAATTCCACGTATGCCGTGCAGCAGATCATTATCGTAATACTCTTCCAGGTTGCGGATCACGGGAATAGATGCACAGGCTGATGCTTCGTACAAGAATGAAATACCTGTTTCAGTTTGCAAACGCAGTAAATCTGGCAAATGCTCAGCAATCATTTTCTTGCTGGCGCTTACAACTTCTTTACCACTCTTTAAAGCGGTTGACACAATGTAAAAAGCAGGTTCGCTTTCATTGATCACTTCTACAATTACATTTATTTCAGGATCGTTCAGCAACACATCTCTATCTGTTGTAAATAACTCGTCGGGAGCATTGCGTTTTTTGTTCGGGTTTTTGATACACACTTTTTTAATGCGTGCATTCAATGATGGTGTTTGTTGTAATATTTTGTACAAACCTTCTCCTACCACTCCAAATCCAAACAGTCCAATGACCAATTGTTTATCTGATGACATACTTAATTTGTTAATTGTTTTTTTAATCCTGCTTTTTGTGTATGCTGTAAAAAAGTGTTGATTGCTTTAGTGATCTGCTCATACTCTAATAAGAATCCATCATGTCCATAAAATGATTCAATACTTTTAAAACTTGCTCCGCTGATGGTATTCGAAAGAAACTGTTGTTCACTGATAGGAAATAAAATATCATTGCTGATGCCTATGACCAATGTTTTTGCAACAATCACTTTTAAAGCCAATTCAATAGAAGGACGATTACGGCCTACATTGTGAGCATCCATTCCTTTACTCAAAAAATAATAACTGAAAGCATTAAACCGCTTTACCAGTTTCTCACCCTGGTAACGTTGATAAGACTCACTCTTAAAACAATCCAATTCATCATTACTTTCTTCAATCTGGCTGATACCATAAGCATCGTAATGACGATATGAAAGCAATGCAATGCTACGTGCAGCAATTAAACCTTCACTCCCTGCGTCCGGTGTTTTGTTTTTCCATGTTTGATCTGCCTCAATGGCCAGTCTTTGCGATGCATTGAACGCAATACCCCAGGCTGAATGAAAAGCATTTGTTGCAATTGGTATAATATGCTCAAACAATTGTGGTTCTTCAATGGCCCACTCTAATAATTGCTGACCTCCCATACTTCCGCCAATACCAATATATATTTTTTCAATACCAAGAAACTTACGCAACGGACCATAAGCACGAACCATGTCTCTTGTTGTGAACCATGGGAAATCATGATAGTACGATTCTTTGGTCAGTGGATTAATATCCAAGGGGCCAATACTGCCATAAGCACTGCCAGGTATATTAACGCAAACAATGAAATGCTTTGCCGGATCAAATAATTTTCCATCACCAACTAAACCACTCCACCATTCTGATGGATCGCTGTTAGCGGTTAATGCATGAAAAATCCAAACCGCATTGTCTTTTGTTTCATTCAACTCACCTAACGTAGTATAGGCCAAATGATATTCATTGAGCAATGCTCCT
>JAYUTS010000256.1:0-5826 GCA_043754995.1 Chitinophagaceae bacterium | reverse complement strand
TCCCATTTTTCAAATACATCCAATACCAATTGTTCTTTTCCTTTTTCAACAACCATCAACATGCGTTCCTGGCTTTCGCTCAACAAAAGTTCCCATGTTTTCATGTTTTGTTGACGGGTTGGAACTTTATCCAGATCAATCCGCATACCTACTTCAGCTTTTGCACTCATCTCTGCAGTTGAACAAATGATACCGGCTGCACCCATATCCTGCATACCAACCACAGCACCTGTTTGAATTACTTCTAAACATGCTTCTAACAATTTCTTTTCCTGGAATGGATCACCCACCTGCACAGCAGGTAAATCTTCAGCACTATCGGCCGTTATATCAGCACTTGCAAAACTGGCGCCACCAATACCATCTTTACCGGTTGCACTGCCAACAAAGAAAACCGGGTTGCCAATACCTTCTGCTGTGGCAGAAACAGTTTCACCAGCTTTTACAATTCCAACACTCATGGCATTCACCAAAGGGTTGGTATGATAACAATCTTCAAAATAAATTTCGCCGCCAACAGTAGGCACACCAAAACAATTGCCGTAATGACCTATGCCATGCACAACCCCACCCAGCAAATGCTGCGTTTTTGCTTCTTTAAGATTACCAAAGCGCAGTGAGTTGAGTGCAGCAATGGGTCTTGCACCCATGGTGAAAATATCACGGTGAATACCTCCTACTCCTGTTGCTGCTCCCTGAAAAGGTTCAATAGCTGATGGGTGATTATGACTTTCAATTTTAAAAACTACACCCAGGTTATCACCAATATCCATTAACCCGGCGTTTTCTTCTCCTGCTTTTACAAGCATTCGTCCACCTTCACGGGGTAATGTTTTTAACCACTTAATAGAGTTTTTATAACTGCAATGTTCGCTCCACATACCACTGAAGGCGCAGAGTTCATTAAAGTTGGGTGTGCGGCCAAGTTTCTGTTTGATGAGTTCAAATTCTTCTGCTGTAATACGAAGTTGCTGTGCGGTAGTAACTGTTATTTCCATGGTGTGTAAGAAAGGCAAAAGTACTAATGACAGTTGAATGGTTTGAAACTATGGAAAGAAATATTTTAATTTGCTGATTATACATGACGTATCTCCTGTTTGCAATATATCTTTTGTTCTTTTGCTGGTTCATTACCAGGATCCGGTTTTTACAAAACTCCGGGTTAAGTAATCAATGGTTGATTGGTTTATTTGTTCTTAAAGTTGCTGCTGGTGTTGCCTATGGCTGGTTTTTTACTACGATTCCCAATTACGAGCAATCATCTGACAGCTGGAAGTTTTTCATTGATGGCAGTAAAGACACCCAACTTTTATATCAGGATCCAATCAGGTATTTCAGCAGCATTCTTGATAATCCACACGATAGAGAATATCGTCATCTCTTTTCCAGCGTCAATTCCTACTGGAACGATCTGAAGCATAAGTATATGGTGAAGCTCGTTTCACTGTTTAATATTTTTACAGGTTCCCGCTATTATGTCAATGTGATTTTTTATTCATTCATCACTTTCTTCGGCCCCATTGCTTTGATCAGGGTTATGGATGATGTGTTTCCAAACCGGCTACGATTGATTACCTGCAGTACATTTTTGTTTCCCTCGTTTCTCTTCTGGTCATCTGGTATTCATAAAGATGGGTTGGTCTTTGCCTTACTTTCACTGGCTGTTTACATTATGTATTTCGGCTTAAAAGAAAAAAAATTGGGGTTTAAACGGATTCTGTTGATTTCCATTTTAATTGCATTGATATTTCCTGTACGTAATCATGTTGTGCTTGCTGCCATTCCCGGTTTCTTTGCGTGGTGGCTGGCAGAAAAATATTTCGAACGTAAGTGGCTAAGTTTCTTATTGGTTACAATTATCTGCAGTGTTATTTTTTTTGGTGCAAAATATATTCACCCGAAATTAGATCTGCCTATTTCTATTTCATTAAGGAACAAAGATTTTATACGGCTCGGAGGAAACTCTTTTTTACCCCAACGGAAATTAGAACCAACGTTTATTGGTTTTCTTAAAAATGCACCGCAGGCATTGAATCATACATTGGTTCGTCCGTATATAACTGAATTTCTTTCGCCTCTTTATTTAGCAAGTGCTTTAGAAATTTTATTGATCTGGATATTGGTGAGTGTTTGGTTTTTCAGGTATCATGATAATCCATATAAACATTCAGTTGTACAATTTCTTTTTCTTGTATCAATGGTGTTACTCCTGTTAACCGGTTATATCGTTCCTCAACTGGGTGCAATTGTTCGTTACCGTGCTATCTTTTTCCCTTATATCCTTGTACCCATCATTGCAACAATAGATTGGAAATGGAATAAATTAAAAAAATAAATATGTTTTTGTTTTTTGACTAACGTATGTTCAATACGCAAGCAAAAGACATAATTTTCCACATTTTTTACTACTACAACCTATTCCATTGATTTTTTAAAATTAAAACACCAAAATTTTGGAATTTTTTTCGTTCTTTTGCAACTTAAAATTTCTTACATGCATTCTTTACGTTTTAAAGCAATTGACAACTTAAACAGTACTGTTCAAACCGAATTAGCTGCTTCAACCAAAATCACAGCCATTTTCAACGAAAATGTATTTACATTAAAAGTTGCCCGTGAATTTTTAAGTGATGAGGCTTATAAAAGCCTGGTAGCTTCTGTTAAAGGAGGCAAAAGAATTGATCGTAGTATGGCGAGCCAGATCGCCAGCGGTATTCGCCAGTGGGCTGAAACAAAAACGGTAACACATTACACACACTGGTTTCAACCGCTTACAGGAACCACTGCAGAAAAACATGATTCCTTTTTTACATTGAAAGCTGATGGAACTGCAATTGAAGAGTTTGACGGTGCTGCTTTAATTCAACAGGAACCCGATGCATCTTCTTTTCCAAGTGGTGGATTGCGTGCAACTTTTGAAGCCCGTGGTTATACTGCATGGGATCCTTCTTCTCCTGCTTTTATTATGGAGATCGGCAATGGCAAAACACTTTGTATTCCTACTGTGTTTGTTTCTTACACAGGTGAATTACTCGATTATAAAGGACCGGTATTAAAAGCCCTGGAAGCGGTGAACAAAGCAGCTTTGGATGTTTGTCATTATTTTGATAAGAACATATCTAAGGTAACTCCCACTCTCGGTTGGGAACAGGAATACTTTGTAGTAGATGAAGGATTGTTTAATGCCCGTCCGGATTTAGTATTAAGCGGTCGTACTGTATTTGGTCATTCACCTGCTAAAGGACAACAGTTAGAAGATCATTATTTCGGATCCATTCCTGAAAGAGTGTATGCGTTCATGCGTGATTTTGAAAATGAATCATACAAATTAGGTATTCCTTTACGTACCCGTCATAACGAAGTAGCACCTGCTCAGTTTGAGTGTGCTCCTATTTTTGAAGAAGTAGCTGTAGCCATTGATCACAACTCTTTGTTGATGGATGTAATGGATCGTGTTGCACGCCGTCATAAATTAAGAGTGTTGTTGCATGAAAAACCATTTGCCGGCATTAACGGTAGTGGCAAACACAATAACTGGAGTATGGCAACAGACACTGGCATCAACTTACTGGCTCCCGGTAAAACGCCAAAGACCAACCTCATGTTCCTTACCTTTTTTACAAACGTTGTGCGTGCAGTTGATGTGTATGCTGATCTGTTGCGTGCATCTATTGCCAGCGCAGGTAATGATCACCGCCTGGGTGCCAACGAAGCACCTCCTGCAATCATTTCGGTTTTCGTTGGTAAATATTTATTTGAAGTATTAGAAGCTGTTGAAAAAAGAGTAACTGATAAATTTGATGAGCAGGATGAAGCCATTCTGAAACTGGATTTACATAAAAGCATTCCTGAACTGTTATTAGATAATACAGATCGTAACCGCACTTCACCTTTTGCATTTACCGGAAACAAATTTGAATTCCGTGCTGTTGGTTCGAGTGCAAACTGCTCTAATGCAATGACGGTGCTGAACGCAATCATGGCACAAACGCTGATGACATTTAAAGCAGAAGTAGATGCAATGATTGAAAAGGGCGACAAGAAAGAAATTGCCATCATGCATGTGTTGCAACGCTATGTAAGTGAAAGTAAAAAAGTATTGTTCGAAGGTGATGGTTACAGTGAAGCATGGGCAAAAGAAGCTGAAAAGCGTGGATTACCAAATGTAAAAACAACTCCACTTGCATTAGATGCAATGGTGACCAAAAAATCAAAAGAGTTGTTTGAAAGTACTGGTGTATTTACACATGCTGAACTGGAAGCACGTCATGAAATTGAACTGGAAAACTATATTAAGAAAGTACAGATCGAAGGACGTATTATGGGTGAGCTTTGCACAAGTCATATCCTGCCCCCTTCAATCAAATATCAAAATGTATTGATCAATAATATTAAAGGGTTGAAAGATATTGGTATTGATGAAAAATCTTATGCCAACCAAAAACAAATCCTTGTAAAGATTTCTGAACACATCAATAAGCTGAGTGATCTTGTTGAACAAATGATCCAGGCCCGTAAAAAAGCAAACACGATTGCCGATACAAGAGAAAAGGCCATTGCTTATTGCGATGATGTGAAAGGTAAATTCTTTGATGATATCCGCTATCATGCAGATAAGCTGGAGTTATTGGTTGATGATGCAAGCTGGTACCTGCCTAAATATCGTGAACTTTTATTTTTACGCTAATACAGTCCCTATTGATTAGCAAAAGCCCCATACAAAATATGGGGCTTATTCAACAAAGTAATTCCATAAAAGAGAAGAGCTGTAAACATTTGCAGCTCTTCTCTTTTATTATTTCATATGAAACGATTCGAGGAATTTGGTTGTAAAATTTCCTTTCCGGAAATTTTCATCGAGCATTAATTGCTGATGAAAAGGAATAGTTGTTTTAACCCCTTCAATTACATATTCGCTTAACGACCTGCTCATGGTGTTGATGGCTTCTTCTCTTGTTCTTGCAACAGCAATGATCTTAGCAATCATTGAATCATAAAACGGAGGTATCACATAACCGGCATATACATGCGAATCAATACGAATACCATGACCACCCGGTTGATGTAAGGTTGTGATTTTACCAGGTGATGGACGAAAATCGTTATATGGATCTTCCGCATTGATCCGGCATTCAATGGCGTGCATCTGCGGTTCATAATTTTCTCCGCTGATCTTTTCACCTATCGCTATCAGGATTTGTTCTTTAATGAGATCGAAGTTTGTTACTTCTTCTGTAACACAATGTTCTACCTGGATACGTGTATTCATTTCCATGAAATAGAAATTGCGATGCTTATCAACCAAAAACTCAATGGTACCTACACTTTCATAACCAATAGCAGAAGCAGCTTTGATGGCAGCATCACCCATTGCTTTACGCAGCTCAGGTGTCATAAATGGCGAAGGTGATTCTTCAACTAATTTTTGATGACGGCGTTGGATAGAACAATCTCTTTCGCTCAAATGACAAACCGTACCAAACCGGTCGCCAGCAACCTGTATCTCAATATGACGTGGTTCTTCTACAAATTTTTCCATGTACACCCCGTCATTCTTGAAAGCTGCTGCAGCTTCGGTTTTAGCCATATCATAATTCCGCTCCAATTCTTCTTCGGCCCATACAACACGCATACCTTTACCTCCACCACCGGCAGTTGCCTTTAATATAACGGGGTAGCCTACCTGTTTGGCAATTTTTTTTGCTTCTGCTACACTTTCAAGTAAACCACCACCACCGGGCACAACAGGTACTCCAGCTTTGATCATGGTTTCTTTGGCTGTGATCTTATCGCCCATTGAACGGATTTGATGAGGTGTTGGACCGA
>JAYUTS010000255.1:0-5829 GCA_043754995.1 Chitinophagaceae bacterium | reverse complement strand
AATAAAGCAGCGTAATCAGCAATGATCATATCTGCCTCTTTTAACTCTGCTGAAGTATGAGTTGTAGTAATGGCAATCACTTTCATACCTGCTGCTTTTGCAGCCTGCACCCCAACAATTGCATCCTCAAACACAAGACAATTTTCCGGAATTACTTTTAAGAGTTCTGCCGTTTTGATATAGATTTCAGGGTCAGGTTTCCCGGCTTTGATATGAGCAGAGTTTACAATGGTTTTAAAATAATGTTGAACAGGAATATGACTGAACATAAAATCAATATTCACCTGAATGCCGGAAGTGGCAATGGCCATTGGAATATTCAACTCACTCAATTTTTCCAGTAACGGAAGCAAACCATCCACCGGTTTGATGAAAGGTTGATAAATGGTTCGATAGATTTTTTCTTTTTGTAAGGTATAGATCATTGCTTCTTCATCACTCATTTGCCTGCCGTAGATGTATTCAACAGCATCTTTATTGGTTCTTCCATTAATGTGAGCTTTGTATTCTACTTCTGAAATATGTTTGTCGATATCTTTCAAATATTGTTTCCACGATTGTAGATGGAATGCATTATTATCAATCAATGTTCCATCAAGGTCAAAAATGACTGCTTCAATACCCATGTTGTGGAGGAATTCTTTCATAATTAACACTACTGATGCTTTATTGAAGTATGGTTTTGTACAAAGAGTAATTTATGATAACGGTAGGTGAAGACAGCAACATGGGTGGAAACAATCAAACGTGTTGGCCTGGAAAAGTTAACCCTTACCCACAAATCTTGTCTGCAAATAAATTTCACAAATAATAAATAGTCCAATAAAAATTACGAAGCTCCAAAATGTTTTTGTCAACAGTAAAGGTTTTTTAAGAACCAAAAAATATGCTTGAAAGAAAATCAATAACAGTCCGGTAACAGAAACAATAGAAGTAAATGTCGCATATTGGAACTTGCTTAATTCATAGTACATATGCATATCTCCGTTCAGTCCACCACGTTCTGTTATTGTCGCAAATGAACTCCAACCGAAACTTGCAAAAAAGAAAAAGCAAATTGGAATTAATATTATAGGTAAAAGTTTATGGAACAACTTGAGTTCTGTTTCCATTGTGTTGTCTAAGCATTTTTATGAATATAATCGCAATAATAAATGTGCCTTTGCTAAACCTTTTCATTGTCTGTGATATGCGTTAAGAGGTGGCGTACAATCCGTTTGTTTATTATTATTCAAAGCTTTAACCACCAGGTTTTGTTTCTGTTTTCTTTTTCTCGTCTTTCTTTTTAGGGTCAATGGCTTTTTTATCTTTATCCGATAGAATGGCCGGAGGTTTTATTTCTTCTTTTTTAGGGTCCGGTTTTTTCTCGTCTTTTTTTGCTTCCTGTAATATTTTTTGTTCTTCACTTAATTGCGATTCCGGCCCCAGTGTTTGATCGGGCTTTAACTGCAGGTCGCCATAATCAGCCGATGTGCCATTACCGGCATCCGGATTTTCAGCATCCGGTTCATTGCGGTATTTGTCTGCAAAATTTTCATAATCCATAAAGGTTTCCACCTTCATACTTTCGGGCTGCACAAACTTTACATCTTTTGAAATAGCAAGTGTACGATCGTTTAATACCTTTTCAAAAAAGTATCCCCAGATGGGTAATGCTGTGCGGTTACCTTCACCCACCATTTTCAGAAAAGGATCATCACAACCAACCCAGCCACCAGCAAGTAACTGGGGCGTGTAACCGATAAACCAGGTATCCGTATTATCATTGGTAGTTCCTGTTTTGCCGGCAATATCTCCTGTAAGACCCATACCACGCAAGCGACGGCCTGTACCAAAATCAATGACACCCTGCATCATCTTTACCATTGTATAAGCAGCAGCTTCGCTCATCACTACTTTTTGTTCAGGTGCATAGCTTTGTAAAATATTTCCATTCCTGTCCTCAATACGTGTAATATAAACCGGCTGTGTGCTCATGCCGTTCGTGGGGAACATGGTATAACTCTGCAGCATTTCATATACACTGATGTCAGCACTGCCCAATGCGATAGATGGATAAGGAGGCATATTACTTTTTATTCCTGCATTCTGTGCAAAATTGATCACACTCTTTACGCCAAATTGATTCATTAAATAGGCAGCACCGGGATTTTTAGAAAAAGCGAGGCAATTAGCCATTGGCCCACCTTTTCCGGTTATAATTTTCCCCCCAAGATTTATAGGGCCTGCGGGCAACGGAGTTTCGGGGGTAAACCCGTTTTCAACTGCGTAAGCGTATAAGAGAGGCTTGAATGCTGAACCTACCTGTCGTTTGGTATTGATATTAACATGATCGAATTTAAAGTTCCTGAAGTTTACGCCGCCAACCCATGCTTTTACTTCACCCGTAAAAGGATCCATCACCATAAAACCGGTTTGAATAATCATTTTATGATAACGGAGCGAATCAAACGGTGTCATGATGGTGTCTGTTTCCCGTTTCGCATTCCATGCAAACACTTTCATTTTAACTTTTGTTTTGAATGCTTTGCGGATATCTGCTTCGCTGATTCCCTCTTCTTCCATTTTTTTCCAACGGTCACTTTCTTTCATTGCACGCTCCAGAATTTTTTCATGGCCTTTCCAGATACTGTTGTTCTTGATCCAGGGCAATGTCCAGTAATTTTTTTGCAGGGCACTCATATGTTTTGCAACGGCTTCTTCCGCATATAACTGCATGCGGGGGTTGATGGTTGTATAAATTTTTAAACCATCCCTGTACATATTATAAACATCGCCATTATTCTTTGTATGTTCTTTACACCATTTTTTCATTTGTTCTCTCAGCACATCACGGAAATAAGGAGCCAACCCTGTACTTTCATCCAGCTTTTTATAATTCAGGCGGATGGGTTTGTTTTTAATAACAGTTGCTTCTGCTTCACTAATAAAATTATTCCGAACCATATCATTGATAACCATATTCCGTTTTTGCATGGCCCGGGGAGGAAAGATTCTTGGGTTGTAAGAATAAGGTGCATTGAGCATTCCTACCAGTAAGGCAGCTTCTTCTACAGTTACCAGAGAAGGTTCTTTTTGAAAAAATGTTTTGGATGCATTGCGGATGCCAAATACATTATCGCTGTACTCAACGGTGTTGAGATAAAGCGCTATGATTTCATCTTTGGTGAAATTGCGTTCCAGCTTTACTGCAATAATCCATTCCTGTACTTTTTGAATGGCTCTTCTTATTTTATTTCTAGCCCTTTCCCTGAAAAGATTTAATGCCAATTGCTGGGTGATGGTGCTGCCGCCTCCATCCATCCCCAGATTGAAAATGGCTCTTCCAAGGGCACGACCATCAATTCCGGAGTGCTTGTAAAAGCGTTCATCTTCTGCTGCAATTAAGGCATTCACAATGTTTTTAGAAATGTCTTTATATTCTACATTGGTACGGTCCTGCAAATAAAACTTACCCATCATTGTCCCATCTGATGCTATGACTTCACTGGCCAGAGAAGCGGAGGGATTCTCCAGTTCTTCCAGGGATGGCATTTTACCAAAAAGGCCAAAGTTGGCAGATACCACTATTAAAAGGAATAAAGCGGCCCCAATAAAAAATGTACGCCACAGATATTTGATAGAGTTACGCATAAAATGAAAATGAATGAGATGCAGTTTAAAGCAAATTCAATACCAGACAAAGCTAAAGTAATTCAGGGAGCAGAATATTTATGACAGGTTAAAATTGACCTATCTTTTTAGGCAAAGGAGGAATGATGGGCTCAAAAAAAGCAAAAACGAACGGGCCGGTTAAAACTTATCCTTCACGTACTGCCGCATAAACAGTTTGTATTCTTCCATGCTTTTGCGGGTTTTCAGTATGTCGAGGTTACGGGCGGAAATGATGATAAAATTATATTTCGCTACCGGTAGCCAGGGAACAATTTGTTTCGCATTTTTCTTTAGCTCTTCCATGTAGCTAAGTACAGTGGTTACATCACTAAAAGATCCTAATTCCATGTACGGAAGTTCCTTATCGGTATCATTAATTTTTATTGGAATGGTTTCTCCTCCATGAGTGCCTGCATTATAACGTTGAAATGCATTTTTTGATTCAGTAATATAAATCGGATCTACCTGGTCAAAATACATCATCACAGTATAAGGTTCATTGGCACTATAGATATAAGCCATTTCAACCTTAATATCCCGGATGGGTTTAATACGGGTTGTATCTGTTCCGGGTTTATTGCCAAGTTTTACATTTCCGGCATTACTCCTGTCTTCTTTTTCGTTGCCTACTTTTTGTACGGGCGCCTTTGGCTTTGTAATGTTGGCGTTGTTCTGTGTAGGTTGGTTACCGATGCCGATTTTATTAGTTGAATCTTTCAGTATCTGTTGATTGGTCTTATTCACCTTGGGGCCATCATCAAAAGGAATGTTCAAACTGTCTTCAGTTTGACGAACAATATCAGTATTGGTCAAATAACCTTCAATCTCTGCTCTTCTGTTGAGTACATCTTTCATCACAGCAGCTTTTTCTGCCATGGGCGTGCCGGGAAAACTGGTTTCGATATTAGTTAATGTAACGATAGCTACACTATCATTTCTTTGTTTGATATGATAGAGCGATTCGATATACAGCAATTGCGGTGTCCAGTAACTTCTGCCATAAATGGAATCAGCTATTTTCTTTTGCAACAATGCCTGATCAAAGTTACCCTCGATCATAAGGTTATAAATATTTTCGTACGCATTGGTTTTTGCATCTTTTACTCCAGTTGATGGATTCTTTGCATCACTGATCTTTTTTACCAGATCACCATTGGGATATTTCTGATTCAATTGGGTTAAAAAGTATGCAGATTTTTCTTTGTTACCCGCTTTAAGAAAATTATAATACAATTCAAACAGGGTTTCTTCTTCCTTATCGTAATTGCTGAAGCGCTTCCATATTTCTTCAAACACTACTGCAGCTTGTGCATAATCTTCCAGTTGATTTTTATAGATCTGCCCCTGTTCAAACAAAGCATTGAGTATTTTTTTGTTTGAGGCAATGAGCTGTTCTTCTGTTATTGGAAGATTCTTTTTCAAACCATCCACACTCAAATCTTCTTCTGCAATATTGTTGGGATCTGTTGCATCGCCTGTTGCAGTTGTATTATTTTTTGATTGGTTTTGTCCAATTGCCAAATCAACTGCCGATTGCCTGCGCCAGTTATCGATGTTGGGCCGGTTACCCCATTTTGCTTTAAACTCATTATACCCTTTTGACTTTTGTGAAGCACTGTAAAAGTACCAACTGTTACCGCTTCCGGTATTTGAAAAGATGGGTGAATTCTGATCAGGATTACCAATGGCAATGGCGGGATTATAATTGGCTTCTTCTTTTAACCCCCGTTGCTTTCGTAATTTTCTCACCACTGATTTGAGATAAGCATCCATTTCTTTCTCCGGCATTTTTGCAACTGCCTGCAAGCTGTCCTGTTGCTTTACAATCGTCATTTGCTTCACCAGTTCTTTCAACAGTTGCTGCCTTAGTTGTAATTGACCGCTTTGGTTGGCAATAGCCGGATCGAAATAATTAAGACTGTCTAAGGAATTAGAAGCAAGCATATAATCTCTTTGTGCATAGGCAATTTCCGATAGTAATAAAAAGGCTTTGTTTTTTGTACCCTGGTTCTCGGTTACGTAGGTTACACTTTTTTGTAACAATCTTTTGGCCTGTGCGGTATCTTTCTGTTGTAAGGCCATGCCCGCCGCAGCATAATAAAGCACATCTTCAAATCCGTCAAAGCGTTCCTTCTTAGAAAGTTTCAACAGATCGGCCAATGTTTCTTCAATTGA
>JAYUTS010000254.1:0-14387 GCA_043754995.1 Chitinophagaceae bacterium | reverse complement strand
GGGAAATGTGTATTGATGAAAGCCCACAGGTTCCGTTGCTGTCAGCTCCGCTAAGATGTTGTAGCTATCCAATTTTACTTTGTAATAGGCTGCCTGTGCTGTTTCGTTTTGGTGCGAAAAGAGGGAACGAAAACCCGACGCCGGGTTATCTGCTGTGCCAGGATTCAATTTTAATGTGCCAGTTGTAGGCATGATCAAAAAGTCACCCAGGTCGGAGTGGCCGGTGCCGCTGAAGTGCGTATGGCTGAAGCCCACAATGGTTTTATCATCGTACTGGTAGCCTGCGCAATATTTGTAAACATCAGGGTTGTATTTACCATTCATTTCGTAGGGAATGGTATCGGTATCAGGACTTAATTGCACCATACCAAAAGGAACTACTGCTCCGGGATAAACATGGCCATGCCCACCCGTACCAAGAAACGGATCAACAAATTTTGTGAGTTGTTGTGCGCATATTGAGGATGTAAAAAAAAGAAAAAAAGAAAATAAAAATCGGCTCATAAAATGAAGTTCGTTTAAAATAAATTGCCACAGAAAACACAGATGCACTGTTTTTTTCTGTGATTCTGTGCCCACTGTGGCAATTAAAAAAAAATGAAAAAAGAGCTAAATGTACCACCGCTTTCAGCGGGGTGCCACAATAATGTTCATTTATATTGTGTGGCACAAGAGTGCGACGCAACAACAGTTCAATAGCAGCACCTCAGCTAAGTACAAAAAATAAAAAACTTTACTGTGTAAAGGGATAGGTTCCTTCAAACCAACTTTTCCTGTCTTTAATGCCCTCATAAAAGAAAAACACTTCGCCTTTAAATCCGCTTCGTCTGTTTGTTTGTACCATTTGCGTAAGCAATGCATCGGGCTGAACGGTTGAACCAACTTTTAATAGTACACCGGGGTACAATGGAATACTGGTGTTGCGATGATATGTTTTTTGCTGCGCCACTGTTGCATTATAGGCAGCAATATTGTAACGGTAACACTGCGGAATTACAGCATCTACCCATCCACTGTCAACCCATGTGGGCCAGTCTTGCAAATATTCATCACGCCCCCAGGGAAAAGGACTTGGGCTCATCGTCATCATTACCGCAGGTTTAATTGCTTTTATTTCATTGCGCAAACGTTTCATAAATGAATTAAGTTTTTTGGTACGCCAGTTAATCCAAAAACTTTCTCTGTAATCAGCAGGTGGGTCAATGCCTCCAAATTCTGCTTTATACATTGCAACAGTGTACGCATCATAACCTGCAGTTGATGGCAAAGCCGGCAAGCGATCATCGCCTTGTACACCATCAATATTATAATTATTTGCAACTTCTTTAAACAGGCTAATCATATAATCCTGTACTTCAGGATCAAAAGCGTTGAGCCAGTCAAATCCATTTTTTACAACTAAATTTTGGTTTACATCTTTTGCTGCCCAATTCGGTTTTGCAGCCACAATTAATCCGCCGTTAGCAGAATAGGAAGATGAAAAACCATACTCAAACCATGCATGCACTTTTATACCAACAGCATGTGCTTCATCAATCATTTCTTTTAGAGGATCACGGCCAGTAAATTTTTCAGCAATGGGTTTTCCAATTAAATTCGTCATTACTGTACTGGGGTAAATGGTTCTGGCATTGTTATACACCACCATAAAAATATTGTTGATGCCGGCAGCTTTGCAATTTTGTACACAGGTTTTAATATTTTCTTTACTGTCTAAAGCAGTACTTGCCACATTGGTAACCCACACACCACGCAATGCATTTACATCCCAAACAGGAGTTTGAGGTGGAACTACAACTGGGGGATTAGTAGTGCCGCCGCCTCCTGTTTTTTTGCAGGCACTCAAGTTCGTCAATAAAAAAAGACAGAAAATAAGCTTATAAAAAAGCCGCATTTGTAAAGAATCTGCAAGCATAAAAAATTATTTTAGTATTATTTATCAAACTTAAGTAAAAATATTATAAATTCACAAAAAGTTATTAAATTTTTTTAATTAAGCCTGTTTGCCGATCAGGCTGCCATAAACCAACCGATTGTGCCGCAACAAACAACCAAGAAACGTTACCCCGCCACATGGATTCCTACTACCTGGTTAGCCATGGGTTTGCCCTTTGTGGCATTGGCAGCCGCCAGCTCCATCATGTATAAGAACATGGGTATTTCAGATTCAAAAATTGCCTTTTGGACTTCGCTAATTATGCTGCCCTGGACATTGAAACCCTTGTGGGGGCCTTTTTTGGAGATGTTTAAAACCAAAAAATTCTTTGTTTTTACTACTCAAATTTTTACGGGTTGTTTGTTTGGATTGGTTGCTTTGAGTTTGCAGTTAGATCAGTTTTTTGCAGTTTCAATAGCCATACTCGCCATTATTGCTTTTAGCGGAGCTACTCATGATATTGCGGCAGACGGCGTTTATTTAAATGAACTTAGTGGTAAAGAGCAGGCGAAATATGTGGGATGGCAAGGGGCGTTTTATAATATCGCTAAAGTACTTTCAGGTGGCGTTTTAGTTTACATAGCAGGCGAATTGGAAAAAACAATGGGTATTCCCACTGCGTGGATGATTGTAATGCTGATGTATGGAGTCATTATGATTCTCCTGGGTATTTATAATATGAGGGTGCTGCCAAGTGGAGGTACTGCTAAAACTGTACACTCAATGAAAGAAGGGTTTGCTACTTTAAAAGATGTAGTAGTTACTTTTTTCCAGAAAAAAAATATCTGGTATGCACTTGCCTTTATTGTTTTGTATCGTTTTGCCGAAGGGCAGGCAATAAAAATTACACCGTTGTTTTTTAAAGCTGCCCGGGCCGACGGAGGTTTGGGTTTAACTACATCGCAAATTGGAGTATTGTATGGTGTGTTTGGATCTATTGCTTTTGTGCTGGGTTCTATTGCTGCAGGATATTTTGTATCAAACAAAGGGCTTAGCAGAAAAACCTTGTTAATTCTATGCTCTTTTTTTAATATTCCATTTGCGGCCTATGCTTTTTTGGCTGTAACAGTACCCACCAATCTCTATATTATTGGTGGAGCAGTTGCTATTGAGTATTTTGGTTATGGGTTTGGATTTGTAGGTTTAATTTTATTTATGATGCAGCAAATTGCACCGGGCAAATATAAAATGGCGCATTATGCATTTGGAAGTGGTTTAATGAATCTTGGTTTTATGATCCCTTCCATGATCAGCGGATTTGTAAGTGATTATCTCGGGTACAAAGAATTTTTTATTTGGGTATTGATTGCAACCATTCCTGCATTTATAGTTACATGGCTGGTGCCTTTACAAAAGTTTGAAGAAGAAAAAACGGATGAAGAACAATTGACAACTTAATTACAAGATGATGTACATGCGAAGTTTATGGATGCTTTTGTTTGTTGTAAGTTTTCAATTGCTGAAAGCACAGGCAACCTATGATTCATCATTCCGGTTTTATTATTACGATCAGAAGCTGAGTATGTTTGAACAGATGCCTACAGCAAAGAATGCGATCGTTTGGCTGGGCGATAGTATTATGGATGGTGGCGAATGGAGCGAATTATTTCCATTGTATAACACCATGAACCGTGGCATCAGCTCCGATAATACGTTTGGTGTTTTAAACAGACTGTATGAAGTAGTGAAGCGAAAGCCCCTTAAGATCTTTTTGCTCATTGGTATTAATGATATTGCAAGAGGTATTCCTGATGAAGTGATTCTTCGCAATTACCGTAAGATGGTTGACAGTATACAAATGAAATCACCTTCAACCAAAATCTATATACAAAGTTTATTGCCAACAAATAACAGCTTTACGGAGTTTAAAAATCATCAGAATAAAACAGATCATGTGTTGAAAGTGAACGAAGGTTTGAAAAAACTATGCAGTGAAAAAAAGATCACCTATATCAATCTTTATGATGCCTTTTTAGATGCGGATGGTAAACTGAATGAAAAATATACCAACGATGGATTGCATTTAAAAGGTGAAGGGTACTTGAGGTGGAAGGAAGTGCTGATTCAAAAAAAAGTTATGTAAGTTCATTCCTGAGTAAAAATTCAAATGCTGAAATGCTTAATTACGTTTGTTTAATAATTTAAAAAAAGCTTGGCCTCCTTCTCCTTTGGAGAAGGAACGAGGATGAGGTATATATGCTTATTACAGGAACATTTATCGACGAAATCAGTCACGACATTCCCCACCAGAACTGGGGAGCAGTTGAATGGGAAAAAGATTTTCAGCATATGAAAGCAGCCGGTATTGATACCGTCATTCTCATTCGTAGTGGCTATCGTCGTTTCTTAACGTATCCATCAAGCTATTTGATACAAAAGCATGGTTGCTTTGCCCCGCCTGTTGACCTTGTGGAATTGTATTTGTCGTTAGCAGATAAATACCACATGAAATTTTACTTTGGTTTATATGATAGCGGAATTTATTGGGATACCGGCGATCTTACGCATGAAATTGATGATAACAAATTTGTGATCGACGAGGTATGGAAAAAGTACGGTCATCATCCTTCGTTTAAAGGTTGGTATTTAAGTATGGAGATCAGCCGTAAAACAAAAGGAGCTAGTGAGGCATTCTCTGCATTAGGAAAACAATGCAAAGATGTGAGCAACGGATTACCTACGTTCATTTCTCCCTGGATCGATGGTAAGAAAGCAGTCATGGCTGCAAGCAGTTCCATCAGCAAAGAAGAAGCTGTATCGTTAGAACAACATGAAAAAGAATGGAATGAAATTTTTGATGGCATCAAAGGTGCAGTTGATGCAGTGGCTTTCCAGGATGGGCATATTGATTACAGTGAGCTGGAAGATTTCTTTCGCATCAATAAAAAATTAGCCGACAAACATGGTATGCAATGCTGGACCAATGCTGAAACATTTGACCGTGATATGCCCATCAAGTTTTTACCGATCAAGTTTGAAAAACTGAAATTAAAATTGGATGCAGCACAACGTGCAGGCTATGACAAAGCCATCACCTTTGAGTTTTCGCATTTCATGAGTCCGCAATCTGCTTACACCCAGGCACATCATTTATACAACCGGTATTTAGAATACAAATCAATTTTTTAACTCATCTGCTGTGATTCACCCGCCTGTATTTACGGGAGACTCTCCGGCTGTTATCAAACTAATGACAAATGAAGCAAATTACATTTTTACTTTTCAGTTTTTACTTTCTTGCTGCCTGTGCACAAAAGGAAGCAGAAGAACCCATCCGTGGCACATGGATCACCAATGTAGCAAGCCAGGCTTTATCATCCAGAGAGAAAATAAAAGAAACCGTAGCACTCTGTAAGCAAAATGGACTCAACAATATATTTGTAGTTGTTTGGAACAGAGGTATGACCATGTATCCGAGTGATGTCGTGAATGAATACATTGGTATCAGGCAGGATCCAAAGTTTAATGATCGTGACCCCATCAAAGAAATGATTGAAGAAGGGCATAAAGCAGGATTGAAAGTACATGCCTGGTTTGAATTTGGATTTTCGTATTCTTACAAAGACAGCAATGCATTGTGGTTACAGAAATATCCGCAATGGGCTGGAAGAGACAGTAAAGGAAACCTGTTGCAAAAAAATGGATTTTATTGGTGGAGTGCCATTAATCCTGAAGTGCAACAGTTCATGCGAAAGCTGGTGGCGGAGTTTGTAAAGAACTATGATGTGGATGGCATACAGGGCGATGATCGTATGCCTGCTATGCCCGGTGAAGGCGGTTACGATGCAGCTACGTTGAAATTATACGCAACACAACACAATGGAGCAACACCACCTGCTGATGCGAAAGAAGAAAAATGGCTGCAGTGGAAAGCCGATCAGTTGAGTTTGTTTGGTAAAACATTGTACCAGGATGTAAAGAAGATCAAGCCAAACTGTTTGGTTACATGGGCGCCAAGTATTTATCCATGGAGCAAAGAACAATACTTACAGGATTGGCCCAAGTGGTTGAAAGAAGGGTATGCTGATTATATTATTCCACAACTCTACCGATATAAAATAGATGCCTACGAAAAAATATTGTATGAATTAGATGCACAGGTGCCTGCTGAATTAAAGCACAGAGTATTTCCGGGCATTCTTACATCGTTGGGTGATGGTTATCAATCAAGTCGTGAATTAACTGATCAAATGATTCAACTCAACCGGAAACATGGCTACAATGGTGAAGTGTTTTTTTACTTCGAAACATTGAATCGATTAAAGGATTCATTTTATTCAACTAATTAATAATGGATAATGATGCGTTTGAAAACAACATTGTTGCTGCTATTGACCGTTATAAGTTTCTCCTGTACAAAAAAATCAAGTCCGGGTGGCAATACAGGTGGTCCTGTAAACCCACCGGTTGTAATTCCTGTAACTCCATTAATTAGTTTGCCGCAAGGTTGGAAGTTATCAACAACGGTAGGTTCTAATTTTCCAACAGGCATTCAGGTGTTTACATTTGACAGTTTATACAACGGAAAAAAAGTAAAAGCATTTTGTGTTGCATACGATAGTAAGAATACACAATTCGAATTTAAACCTGTTATGTCGGCCACTGCAAAAAAGCCCAGCGAATTTTATACACAGGAAACAGGTATTGTGTATGCGTGTATCAACGGTGGTTATTTTGGAGGGAATCAATCCTTCAGTTTAGTAAAATATAACAACACTGTTTCATCAGCCAATATCAAAGTATTGAACAGAACATACAATGCTGTATCTACTCCTTATTATCCAACACGTGCAGCATTTGGTGTTACAAATACCGGTGTGCCATCTGTTGCATGGGTGTATAGTATTGGAACGGGCAATAGTAATATTTATAGCTATCCTGCTGTAAGTCCCAACGCAGAAGGGTCGGCACCACAACCGGTGCCTGATGAAAATTTTCCTGCAGGAGGAAGTGCATGGAACACCATCAGTGCAATTGGAGGTTCGCCCATGTTGTTGAAAGCAGGGAATGTAACCATCACAGATGTACAGGAACTCATCAGCATCAATAATACTACATCACGACCACGCTCAGCTATCGGGTATAACGCAAACGGAATTGTTATGCTGCTGGCCATTGAAGGAGATAATACAACTGCTGGTTATGCCGGTGTAAATTTGAATGAGCTGGCGAATCTGTTGAAAGATATTAGTTGTACGGATGCAGTAAATCTGGATGGAGGTGGTTCCACATCTATGGTGATCGGTAACCAGCTCACAGTTCGTCCGGGCGATGGAACGGAACGTGCTGTAATAAGTGCAGTGATGATTAAGCGTAAATAATATGAAGCGAATTGTTTTTATAGTGAGTGTATGTTGCTGCCAATTTGTTTTTGCACAACCGGTAGCTACACGTTTCTTTTTTGCTTCAAAGCAATGTCGTGATTCTGTTTCATTGCAAATGCAACAGCAGGTTGAACGAACGGTACAGCTTCCGTTGAACAATGATACCTATGATAACTGGATGGGCGCTTTCTGGGCCATGGAGTTGATGTTGCACAAACCAGCAGCTTACACATCAATCATTCCAAAACAGATCAATGAACTGCCAACTCTTGGTCCGGGTTTTCAACGTTCTTTTTTTGAAATGCTGTACACACTTTATCCCGGTGAGTTTAGTGAAGATGTAAAACTTGTCTGGCAAAAAATAAAGCCGGATAAAGTAAAAGCGATGGCGCTGGAATATCTTGCGCTTTCAAATGTGATGGTTGATGTAACTACAGATGATGCATTTGCAAAGTCGGTTTATTTTCCTGCTTACAACTATGTGCGAAATAAATCATCGCATTTACTGCCTTCAAAAAATATATTTCTGGATAGTTCCTTTCTCAATGGACAAACTGTATTGTGCAGCTTTCAATCAACCGACAGAAATAAGCCTGGTTACCTGATGATACGCACAGCAGATGGCCGTTGGCTTACAGATGAAAATGGGAAAGAATACCGCTTTCCGCAATTGGCACGTGCTATTAATAATCTTCCCTTTTATTTAACCAATGGTAATACACCACAAGGGTTGTATCGCATCAATGGAGTTGATACATCTGATAATAACTGGATCGGCCCCACGACAAATCTGCAAATGTGTTTGCCATTTGAAAAAGCAAAACTTCCTTTTTTTGAAAACGACACAGCTTATCAAATGGTTTATGAAAGATTATTAGGTGCATCGTTGAATCAATACAAGTCTTTGTGGGAAAGTTTTACAGCCGGCAAGCTCGGCCGTACAGAAATTATTGCACACGGTACAACCATCGATCCTGATTTTTATAAAAACAAATCTTACTATCCCAATACACCATCGCTGGGTTGTTTGTGCAGTCCCGAATTATGGAACGAAAATGGTGAACGCATTTACAGTTCGCAAGCCGAATGGATTGAAATTGTAATGCAGTTAAAACAACCACCTCTTTATTTAATTGTCGCGGAGATAAGTGATTTTTATTAACATAAATGTTTAATTCTTTAGTATGAACGTAAAATCAAATTCCATTGATCTTATTGACAGTTTTGAAAAAATTCACACCCGGATATGTAAAGATGCAATAGAAGGTTCTGCTTTTGCAGCCAGCCTGATTGCTGATCTCATTCGTGAAAAGCAAGTGAAGAATGAGACCTGTGTATTGGGATTGGCAACGGGTTCTACTCCCAAATCGTTGTATGCAGAGTTAGTTCGTTTGCATAAAGAAGAAGGGTTGAGTTTTAAAAATGTGATCAGCTTTAACCTCGATGAATATTACCCGATTGAACGTGATGCCATTCAAAGCTATCACCGATTTATGAAGCAACAGTTGTTTGATAAAGTAAACATCGACCCAAACAATTGCCATATTCCCGATGGTAGCACAACCAAGGAAACCATCAAACAACATTGTGCTGCATACGAACAAAAGATTGCTGATGCAGGCGGTATCGATCTGCAAATACTGGGCATTGGTATCAACGGTCATATTGGTTTTAACGAACCGGGTTCCAGCATTTATACTAAAACAAGATTAACCACGCTTACCAACTCAACCCGTTTAGCCAACAGTTATGAATTTGCAAATATCAGTGCGGTGCCACGTCTTGCAATTACGATGGGTATTGGTACAATTCTGAAAGCAAAGAAAATTGTTCTTCTGGGCTGGGGTCCTGCCAAAGCACCCGTGATTCATCAATCGGTTGAAGGAGCTGATACTGAACATGTACCTGCATCACTTTTGCAGAACCATGACGATGTAACATTTGTGGTAGATGAAATGGCAGCGTCTGAGCTTACCCGTTACAAGAGTCCATGGTTGACAGGCGAATGTGAGTGGACAGATAAAATGATCAAAAAAGCTGTGGTAAACATGGCCTTGAAATTAGGAAAGCCTGTTTTGAGTTTAACCAATACAGATTACAACGAATATGGTTTGAGTGATCTGCTGGTAGAGAAAGGAGATGCTTACGAGATCAACCTGCAGGTATATTATATGTTGCGTAACAGTATTACCGGTTGGCCCGGAGGTAAACCCAATGCAGTTATTCCAAATCATCCGGAACGAAGTACTCCTTATCCAAAGAAAGTAGTGTTGTTCTCACCACATCCGGATGATGATATTATTTCGATGGGTGGTACTTTTCAGCGTTTACACGATCAGGGGCATGAAGTGCATGTGGCTTATCAAACCAGCGGCAATATTGCCGTAACGGATGAATTTGTTACACGCTTCATGGATTTTGCAGTTGGCTTTGAAGAAATGTTTGGTGTTGACAGTCAAAAATCAAAAAGTATATTGGCCGAAGCCAGAGGTTATCTTGAAAATAAAAAATCGAATGAAGTTGATACCAAGGATATCCGTGATATAAAAGGATTGATCAGAAGATGTGAAGCTGCAGCAACCTGTCGTTATGTTGGGTTGAAGGAAGGACAATGGCATTTTCAAAACCTGCCCTTTTACGAAACAGGTACAATTGAAAAGAACCCCATGAGTGAAGAAGATGTGCAGTTAACCATGCAACTGCTTCGTGAAATAAAGCCACAACAGATATATTGTGCCGGAGACTTTGCTGATCCGCATGGTACGCACCTTGTATGTTTTAATGTAGTGTTGGAATCGTTGAAGCGGATGAAAGCAGCAGGAGAAGAGTGGGTCAACGATTGTTGGTTGTGGTTATACAAAGGTGCATGGCAGGAATGGAACATGGAAGAAATTGAAATGGCCATACCAATGAGTCCTGAACAGGTGATGAAAAAACGTTTTGGTATTTTCATACACCAGTCGCAAAAAGATATGGTGCCATTTCAGGGTAGCGATAGCCGTGAGTTCTGGCAGCGTGCAGAAGAACGTAATGCAGCTACTGCCGATCTGTATGGCAAACTCGGCCTGACACAATATGCATCAATGGAAGCATTTGTAAGATGGCATTTTTAAAATGATACTACTGATAATAGAGGCTGTTAATTAGTAATAGTGAAGATGTTATTCTGATTTTGGTATAAACTTCTAAAACCATAAGTACACTGAGATGGAGCGCTGCTAATAAGGCCAAATCTTTCTTCAAAAGGGTAAGATTCAATTCCCGCTTCTCCAGCAAAAGGGTTATTCAGTGATTGAATGACCCTTTTGTTTTATCTGAACTTAGATTTTTTTTGATTCTTACTTCTCAATATCTCCGGATCTTTTAAATACTGAGCAGGTATTTTGCTAACACCTGTTTAGGCATGTATTAAAATCTGTTCACTTTTTTTAGTTGAGGAATAACTTGAGTTGCACACAGGAATTCTTTTGCTTCATCCAAAGAACCGTAATACTTTTACGGCAAATACACTTAATATACCATTCAATCATTGCAAAGAAAAAGTATAGAATGAGACAAAAACTAATTACATTTTTTACGATCGTTATGCTGTATAGCATTGGTTCCTTTGCACAACGCCGGCAGGTAAATATTGATAACAACTGGAAATTTGCATTTGGCCATGCTGCCAATCCCGAAAAAGATTTCAACTACAGCATCAAAACCATTTTTTCAAAGTCGGGTGGCGCAGCAGGCACAGCCATTGATGCAAAGTTTAACGACAGTAGTTGGCGCACACTCAACCTGCCACACGATTGGGCTGTTGAATTGCCTTTTGCTTATGTAGATAATTTTGATGTGGAAAGTCATGGTTACAAACCGGTAGGTGGTTTGTTTCCTGCAACAAGCATCGGCTGGTATCGGAAGCATTTCGCCGCTTCAAAGGCCGATTCAGGCCGTCGTTTTCAATTACAGTTCGATGGAATTTTTCGTGATGCCAATGTGTGGATCAACGGATTTTATCTTGGCAATAATAAAAGCGGATATGTAGGAGTGAATTATGATATCACCGATTTTCTCAACTATGATCGCAATAATATCATTACTGTTCGTGTAGATGCCACGCAATATGAAGGATGGTTTTATGAAGGTGCAGGTATCTATCGTCATGTATGGCTCAACAGTTATCCCAATACACATATCGCAACAGATGCTGTGTTTGCTCATGCCAACATCAGTGGAAACAAAGCAACATTGAATGTAGAAACAACGATTGCCAATGAATATACTGCTGGCGGTAATTATTCTATTAATACTTATTTGACAGATAGAAGCGGTGTAAAGATCAGTGCTGCAAAAGAAACTGCACTTGCAATTAATACAAATGAAGAGAAAACGATCAAGCAGATAATTAATGTGAGTAATCCAACGTTGTGGTCATTGGAAAGCCCTTATCTCTATCGTGTAGTTGTGGAGTTAAAACAAAATGGAGTTGTAGTTGATAGTAAGAAACTTCGCTTCGGTTTCCGCACCATTGAAATTAAACCCAACGGCGTTTTCTTAAACGGAAAACATATAAAAATATTCGGTACAAACAATCACCACGATCATGCAGGTGTGGGTAGTGCATTGCCCGATTATTTACAATACTATCGCATCAGTTTATTGAAAGAGTTTGGCGCAAATGCTTATCGTACAAGCCACAATGCACCAACACCTGAATTGTTAGATGCATGTGATAGTTTGGGTATGCTGGTAATGGATGAACAACGATTACTTAATAGTGGTGCAGAGTATATGAATCAGTTTGAACGTTTGGTGAAGCGTGACCGCAGCCGCACTTCTGTTTTTATGTGGAGCATCGGTAACGAAGAAGGTTGGATCCATACCACATCACATGGTAAACGCATTGCAGAAACCTTCATCAGTAAATTAAAGCAACTCGATCCTACACGTACCTGCACCTATGCTGCTGATCTGGCGAATGTATATAAAGGTGTGAATGAAGTAATTCCTGTACGCAGTTTTAATTATCGTCAATTTGCCGTTGCGGATTATCATAAAGATCATCCCAACCAACCGCTACTTGGAACTGAGATGGGAAGTACAGTTACAACACGTGGAATACTGGCAAAAGATTCTATTCGTGGATACTTACCTGATCAGGATATTACAGCGCCATGGTGGGCAAGCCGTGCAGAAGAATGGTGGAAGCTGGCAGCAGTGAATGATTATTGGCTCGGTGGTTTTATCTGGACAGGGTTTGACTATCGTGGAGAACCAACACCATTCAAATGGCCGAATATCAATTCGCATTTTGGTATCATGGATGTGTGCGGCTTCCCCAAAAATATTTACTACTACTATCAAAGCTGGTGGACAGATAAAGATGTATTGCACATTTCTCCGCATTGGAACCATCGTAACGAGTGGGGACAACCGAAAAAGCAAATTGATGTATGGGTGAACAGTAATGCTGATGATGTAGAGTTATTCTTAAACGGGAAAAGTTTAGGTAAGAAAGATATGCCACGCAATGGTCACCTGCAATGGAAAGTAGAATTTGAACCGGGTAAACTGGAAGCAGTTGCTTATAAGAAGGGACGAAAGCTTACATCGAAAGTGGAAACAACCGGGGTGCCGGTTGAAGTAGTATTGATTCCTTATAAAACAACGATGTTGGCTGATGGAAAAGATGCAACAGTGATGAATGTAACTGTGGTTGATCGTGAAGGTCGTGAAGTACCTGTTGCAGATAACCTGATCAAGTTTAAAATTGAAGGACATGGAAAAATAATTGGTGTTGGTAATGGAGATCCAAGCAGTCATGAACCGGATAAATGTGCAGATGGTACATGGCAACGTAGTTTGTTCAATGGCAAATGCCAGGTGATCATACAAGCAGGAACAAGGTCAGGAATTATTAAAGTTGAAGCAAGTGCCAATAGTTTATCCAGTGGCTCAACAGATGTAATTACTGTTTTACCTGAAAAGGCCAATACAATTAACATTGATGAAAAGTATAAACTCAAAGGAGAAGCAGCGAAGCCAAGAGCAGTAGATCAAATGATGGGTGCTGATATTTCTTTCTTACCTGAGCTGGAAGCAAGAGGCATGAAATTTTCTGATAAAGGAGTAACCAAAGATGCGATTGAAATCATCAAAGATCATGGCATCAACTATGTACGTCTGCGCATCTTTCATGATCCTGCACAGGATAGCGGATACTCGCCTAAGAAAGGTTTCTGTAATCTCGATTATACTATGCAAATGGCGAAGCGTGTAAAAGATGCCGGTTTAAAATTGTTGCTCGATTTTCATTACAGCGATTACTGGGCCGACCCCGGTAAGCAATACAAACCTGCTGCATGGAAGAGCCTTTCGTTTGATGAATTAAAGAAAGCATTGTACGATTATACCAAGAAGGTGATGGAAGAATTGAAAGCACAAGGCACAACCCCTGATATGGTGCAGGTGGGCAACGAGATCAATCATGGTATTGTATGGCCCGATGGGAATGTGAGCAATATTAATCAACTGGCACAATTACTTTGTGCAGGCACTGCTGCTGTAAAAGCAGTTGATCCAACTGTACAAATGATGTTGCATGTTGCATTAGGCGGACAAAACAACGAGTCAGTTTTCTTTATTGATAACATGATTGCACGTGGTGTTCACTTTGATGTGATCGGTCAATCCTATTATCCCAAATGGCATGGCACTTTAGCTGATCTGGAAAATAATCTCAACGATCTGGTTCGTCGGTATAACAAAGATGTAATTGTTGTAGAATATTCAGCTTTAAAAGAAGAAGTGAACAAAATTGCATTTAGTGTACCCGGTGGTAAAGGAAAAGGCACCTGCATTTGGGAGCCACTCAGTACCTGGGAACAATTTTTTGACAGGGATGGCAAATCGAATAAGTATTTACTCCTCTATGATGAAATGAGCAAAGAGTATTTAACTGCTAAATAATTGCACATTGCTTTCATGATCATTCAGAATTAATCTCTTTAAATATGTCTCATCGGTATTAGTTAGCGCTTTTCCATAAATTTTTACAGACCCTTTGTATGCAGCATTGGCGGGCTTATTGATGTCTTTCAGTTTGTTTGATCTTTGTTATATGCACACATGTACAAAAATCA
>JAYUTS010000253.1:0-2636 GCA_043754995.1 Chitinophagaceae bacterium | reverse complement strand
TGGCCATATTCGTTTTGCCAACAGCAGTTGGGCCAGCAATTAATAAAACAGTTGTATGCATGTTTATGATGAGTTTGTAAAGAACTCAACAAACATCGTCTGACGTTCTCATCTGACGATGCAGGACTTATTTAAATTCAATGAATATATACTTCTTTTTTAATTCGTCAGACAGGGGCACCAGACGAATTAAAACGAGGCATCATCTTCCGTTTGTGCAGTTTCTTCATCTTCATTCTCAGTTTCTGCAGCTTCATCATCATTTACACTCTTGGCATCAGCTTCACCTTCAACACCAAATCCTTCGGCACCTGCACTGAGATCGTATTTCTCTTCAATTTCAGCGAGCTTATCTCCAACCAATCCCTTTGTTCCATACTGGCTGGGAGCAATCCCTTCTGTACGAATCATAGAAGGATAAGTCATTTTAGGATTTTCTTCCTTGCTTACATTGATCAACTCTACAAGGAAGGTCCAGTTCTTATTAAAATCATAAACATAAGTAAACTTCTGGTTGGGCTGCCTGATTTCGCTGCCAACTGTTGTATCCTCCATCAGCAAAGGTTCTGCCTTATAATCTTTCTCATATTTTTCCAGTGAAATTTCCCTGCCCCGCTGCCATTGATCATTGCTGCGATGAAAGGTGGCTTTGTGTTTGTTGTCAAACTCATAAGCTTTTAAGATTGTTTCATGCAAATCTTTAAAACTCTGCGTATGCCTGATGGCAATATCACGATAAACTGCATCATCGTCTTCCCAATAAATCCTGAAACGTAAAACGGCCATAAGTCAATTTGAAGTTGAGATAATTGAAAATTGCAGGACAAGAACCTGAATGGTTTCTTACACTCAATTTTCAGTAACAAAAATAGTTTTATTAACTCACAGGAACAAGATTTACTTCCTTTGCTTTTTCAAGCAAATACTTATATGCTGCTTCGTAACTGTTTTCTATATCTCCATCTAAAATAGCGTCTTTAATAGCTGTTTTAAGATCGCCTACTACTTTTGAAGGGGGTACATTAAATGTTTGCATAATGAGTTCTCCGGTAATGGGTGGTTGCCAGTTACGGATATGATCTTTTTCTTCCACTTCTTTGCAACGCTGGCGCACCATTTCAAAATTCTGCAGGTAGCGTTGTACTTTTTGTTGATTCTTTGAAGTAATATCGGCATTACACAATGTCATCAATGCATCAAAGTCTTCTCCCGCATCAAACAACAAACGGCGGATAGCACTATCCGTTATATTTTCTTTCGTTAAACTGATGGGGCGCAAATGCAATTCAACCATCTTCCGTACAAATTTCATTTTTTCATTTGCCGGAAGTTTTAATTGGGCAAAGATTTTCGGTACCATTCTACCCCCCACTACTTCATGACCGTGAAAAGTCCAGCCATGACCTTCTTCAAAACGTTTGGTTGCAGGCTTTGCAATATCATGCAAAATAGCTGCCCAGCGTAACCACAAATCATTTGTGTTGACTGAAATATTATCCAGCACCTGTAATGTGTGATAAAAATTATCCTTGTGTCCTTTGCCATCAATATATTCAGCACCGGCTAAATCAACCATCTGTGGAAAAAATAATTTCAGCAAACCGCTTTTGTAGAGAAGATCAAAACCAACAGATGGTTTTTCACTCAACACAATTTTATTTAACTCATCAGCAATCCGTTCTTTCGAAATGATATGAATACGCTCAGCGTTTTCAATAATACCCAACCATGTTTCGGGAAAAATGGTAAAGCCCAACTGTGATGCAAAACGAACGGCACGCATCATTCGTAATGGGTCATCGCTGAATGTGATGCCGGGTGCTGATGGCGTACGTATGATCTTTGATTTTAAATCCTCCACTCCATTAAACGGATCAATCAATTGGCCGAAACCTGCCTGTCCGGCAGGCAGGTCTTCTTTGTTTAAGCTGATGGCCATTGCATTGATGGTAAAGTCTCTGCGTTTCTGATCATCTTCTAATGTTCCGGGTTCCACTTCAGGTTTGCGTGAATGGGCAGCATAACTTTCTTTTCTTGCACCAACAAATTCAATTTCAAACTCATTGTATTTAATATTGGCAGTTCCGAAATTTTTAAAATAAGAAACTGCCGGCTGCGGGTTTAATTGTTGTGCCACTTCATATGCCAATGCAATGCCGTCGCCCACACAAACTATGTCCAGATCTTTACAACCACGTTGTAATAATTTATCACGCACAAAACCACCCACCAGGTAACAAGGCATATTTAACCGCTGTGCACAGGTACCTACCAGCTTTAATACTTCCAGTTCTTTATCTGAACATTCAATCATCATGGTTGCAAAAATAAGGAAGCTGGAAGAAGTACGAGGTACCAAGTAAGAAGTACGATGTATCCCCTTCAAATCATTGCCTGTGCCATAAAGCGGGAGTTTAGATAACTTGCTTATATACTTCCATCACTTTAGCAGCAGTATTGTAATTGGTAAAACGTTGTGCATGCTGCCAGCCTTTTTCAACCTGTTCCTTTACGAAGGAAGGATCTTCTAAAATGAATTTCATCTGTTGAGCAATTTCTGCGGGTTTGGCTGGATCAACATAAAACGCAGCATCGCCGCCAGCTTCAGGTAAACACGAAACATTGGAAGTAATGAC
>JAYUTS010000252.1:0-14396 GCA_043754995.1 Chitinophagaceae bacterium | reverse complement strand
CACCAATCAAACCAACTCCAACGATTGCAATTTGTTTACGTTCCATAGTATTTCATTTTGAGGCTAAGAGATCAAAGGAGAAAAAGAGAGTTGTTGTTCTTTGATCTCCTTTTCTCTTTTTAACTCGTAGCCTTGTATCACTTTTAGCACTATTTGAAATTAGCAAAACAATTTTAAGAGATCAAAGGAGAAAAAGAGAGTTGTTGTTCTTTGATCTCCTTTTCTCTTTTTAACTTGTAGCCCTGTATCACTTTTAGCACTATTTGAAATTAGCAAAACCATTTTCAAAACAATTTTAAGAGATCAAAGGAGAAAAAGAGCGATGTGTTTTCTCTCCTTTTCTCTTTTAGCTCTTAGCCCTGTATCACTTTTAGCACTATTTGAAATTAGCAAAACAATTTTAAGAGATCAAAGGAGAAAAAGAGAGTTTTTTTTTCTTGAACTCCTTTTCTCTTTTTAACTCTTAGCCCTGTATTCGTTTAATCGCTTCTTCAAATTTTTCAACCGGTGCACATAAACTCACACGGATATATCCATCACCTGCATTTCCGAAAATGGCCCCGGGTGTAATAAAAACATTGCTGTTGTACAACACTTCATCGCTTAATCTGCCGCCAATACCCAAAGGATGTTCTTTTAGCCCCTCCTTTGGAGGGGTTGGGGAGGCTTTTGCCCACACAAACATGCCTGCCTGTTCTTTTGAATAGGTACATTGCAACAGATCAAGCAACTCAAATACTTTTTCTCTTCGTTCACGGTAAATTTTATTTATGCTATCGTACCAATCTTTGCCAAGATTTAAAGCCGTGGCTGCTGCCAGTTGTACAGGTAAAAACATTCCACTGTCCATATTGCTTTTGAAACGCAATACTTCATCAATACGTTCTTTCGCACCACATAACATA
Organism: Chitinophagaceae bacterium; assembly: GCA_043754995.1. GTDB lineage: Bacteria > Bacteroidota > Bacteroidia > Chitinophagales > Chitinophagaceae > Lacibacter. Next base: position 13,491 of record JAYUTS010000252.1, on the reverse strand, counting down.
CCCACTCTCCAGCCCGCCATATTCTGACTTTTACTCAACGAATTTAATTCCAGCACAACATCTTTTGCACCTTCAACACTTAATAAACTCATTGGGTGCTCATTCAAAATAAAACTGTAAGGATTATCATGAATGATGAGAATATGATGCTTCTTAGCAAAAGCGATCAGTTGTTTAAAGAATGATTTCTCCGGCAACTTACCTGTTGGCATATGCGGATAGTTAACAAAGAGCCCCCTAACCCCCTTAAGGGGGAATGCAGAACCCTCTTGTACTAATTTTTCTAATTGATTAAAATCAGGTTCATAATTATTTTCTTCTTTTAAATCATAGTACAATGGTGTAGCTCCTGAAATTTTAACAGCACTGGAATAAGTTGGATATCCCGGATTGGGTACTAGCACTGATACGCCTTCTTCAAAATACGTCATACAGATATGCATGATGCCTTCTTTACTCCCGATTAACGGCAGTATTTCTGTATCAGCATTTAATTCAACAGCATACCATTTCTTATACCAATCGCTGATTGCTTTACGCAACACAGGCGAACCTTTGTATGATTGATAGGCATGCGTATTGGATTTTGCACTTTCTTCCTGTAATGTTTTGATCACATCAGGATGTGGTGGCAAATCAGGACTTCCAATACCGAGATTGACAATATTCTTTCCCTGCTTATTCAGTTCATCTATCTCCCTCAGCTTTTGAGAGAAATAATATTCACCAATTCCTTCTAATCGTTTTGCTGTTTGCATTTATTCTAAAACTATTTTATAATCTCATTTATTTATTACACTGATAAACATGAGGGCTGTGCCGCAGCAAAGTCTCCCCTCGGGGGAGATTTAGAGGGGCTTGGCCTTTCCGTTTTTATATACACCGTAAATTTTCAACTCAACCGTTGAAGGTTTTATTGATTCAATTACTTCATGAAACTGATCAATCGTATCAAACTCCATATCGGCATGAAAACTATACTTGAAATTGCTGCCGGGAATAGGAAAGCTTTGCAGCTTGCTTAAATTAATTCCACCATCAGCAATCATGCTCAGTACCCTTGCAAGGCTTCCTTTTGAATGATCGGTTACAAAGTTCACGGATGCTTTATTGGCATCAGTCAAAACAGGTGCAAGGCCTTCCCGTTGCAATACCAAAAACCGGGTGTAATTATTTTTCATGGTTTGAATAGCCGGGACAATGATATCCAGTCCATATAATTCTGCAGCAAGCTTACTTGCAATAGCAGCAATATGTTTGCTCTTGTGCTGGTGAATATGCTTTGCACTCAGTGCAGTGTCTTCTGTTTCCACCAATTTCCATTTGTGTTGATCTAAATAATCATAACACTGTTGTAAGGCCATGGTATGTGAATGCACTTCCTTAATGTCTTCCAGCTTTACACCGGGGTTCACCATTAAGTTCTGTTTGATTTGCAGGTACACCTCCCCAACAATCTTCAAGTTCGTTTTCTGTAATAAATTATAATTAGGCAGAATACTTCCTGCAATAGAGTTTTCAATGGCCATTACTGCGCCATCACTTTGTTTTTTATCTGCACCAATCTTTACCACTTCCCTGAATGTAGCGCAAGGAATAATGGCTACCTCTTTTCCAAAAAAGAGCCTTGCAGCTTCCTGGTGAAAACTGCCTTCATATCCTTGAATGGTAACCGCAAGCCCCCTCCGCACCCTATCCATTCGACTTCGCTCAGGATTGGAACTTGCATCCGCACTCGGCTCACTTTTCAAACTTGCTTTATTTTTTTCTGTCATCATTAATTTTTTTAGGCTCACGCCTTACTCCCCTTTAGGCCACAAACGAAAAATCCCGACCTTTTGGCCGGGATTCTTTATGTTGATTTAGTAAGTTCAATTACTGACAGGCAACAAAAGCATTCCCGGCTTCATTCTAAAATAAAAGAAGCTAAAATAAAACCAACGGTATCCTTTGAATTGTGTCATTACAGTTCAAATATAAAATAGCCAACTGATAAAACAAGTGTTAGTCTCAAAAAAAGTATAAAAAAGAAAAAGCCACTCTAAAAGTAGAGCGGCCGTTAACGATTGCTTGCCATATGAAAATTTTTACTTCGGGCTTCTCATTCTACCGCAAGCCGGATGTTCATTCTTCACCAAAGCCCTATGCTAAGATTAATTTTTCTTAGTAGTGTCTGTTTCAGTAGTCTTTTTGATGGTAGTATCACCAGGATTTCCAACAGTTGTGTCTGTAGTAGTTACTGTAGTTACAGTATCAGCAGAAGGAACAACAGTAGTTGTTGTATCAGAACCTTCTGTTTTTTCACCTTCATTGTTACAAGCTACAAAACCGAGAATAGCGAACGCTAATAAAACCTTTTTCATTCTTTTTAATTTTAAAGTTTAAGATAATTATCAAGGGATTAATACAGAAAGCGAAAAAAGGTAACCCTAAACCCAAAATAAATTTTTTTTACCCCTTTTTGGGTTACAATTTTGCCTTTACTGTATTAAAACAAGAGAAAGTGAAAACGAACTCCAAAGAACTGGAATTATTAGATGGCCTGGCACATAACGACAGAAAGGCGATTGAGGCTCTGTATAAGGACAATTATGGCATGATACAGACCTTTATCCTTAACAATAACGGTACAACAGACGATGCAAGAGATGTTTTTCAGGAGGCGATGATCTTGTTATTTGAGAAAGCCCGTGGAGGGAATTTTGAATTAACAAGCCAGATTAAAACATATGTTTATTCCGTTTGCAGACGATTATGGCTTAAACGGTTACAGCAGCTTCAACGTTTTGGTTCGCCAGTTGAAAATATGGAAGAGCTTATTCCGGTAGAGGGAGAGATAGAGGAGCAGGATCGTAAAAATGAAGCTTACGGTGTAATGGAAAGGGCGATGAACCACCTGGGGGAGCCTTGCAAGAGTTTACTGGAAGCATATTATATTCAGAAAAGGCAGATGCATGATATAGCTGAAGGGTTTGGATATACCAACGCTGATAATGCTAAAAATCAAAAGTATAAATGCCTGATGCGATTGAAGAAATTATTCTTTGCACAATATAAAAAAGGGGATTGAGATGGAAGAAATTTTACTGATTGATGCTACAGAACGCTACCTGAATGGTGAAATGAATGCTGAAGAAAAAGCACAGTTTGAGCAATTACGGCAAACAACACCGGAAGTGGATCAAATGGTGGTAGAGCATTCTTTTTTCTTACAGGAGCTGAATCGTTACAGCGGCAGCCGTGAAATAAAGCATTCACTTCATGAGGTGCATAACCAATTATTACAGGACGGGGCTATAAATGATGATATGCTTACAACAGGAGCAAAAGTGGTGAATATGTGGAAACGTTACAAGCGTACCATTACTATTGCTGCTTCTATTGCAGGTATCACTGCTTTATCTATCAGCAGCATGACCTTGTTGTTTACTCCAAAAAGCAATAATCAGGAAATTCTGGAATTAGGACGTAAATACGATAAACTGAACAATGCAATAAAAATTCAGAATAATAAGATCAACAATATTGAAAAAATAACCAAACTCCCTTCGGGTTCTAAAGTAACAGGTGGTGGTTCTGCTTTCCTGGTTGATGGCAAAGGTTATCTTGTTACCAACGCACATGTAATAAAAAATGCAAAAAATGGCATTGTTGTTTATAATAGCAAAGGAGAAGAATTTAAAGCTATTTTGGTAAAAGTAGATGAAGCAAAAGATATTGCTATCTTAAAGATCCAGGATAAAGACTACAAATCAATGGGTACATTACCATATGTTATCCGTAAGTCTTCAACCGATATTGCTGAACCTATTTTTACGTTAGGATATCCACGTAACGATATTGTATATGGTGAAGGATACCTCAGCGCTAAAACTGGTTTTAATGGCGATACCCTTAGTTGCCAGATTGCAGTTGCTGCTAACCCCGGCAACAGTGGCGGACCGGTTTTCAATAAAAATGGAGACATCATTGGTATTCTCAGTACAAAAGAAATCAATGCTGAAGGAGTGGTTTTTGCAATCCAGTCAAAATATATTATACAGGCTGTAAATGAATTGAAGAAAAATGATTCAACAGTTCATGACCTGAAACTTCCTGTAAATTCAACTGTAAAAGGTATGGATAAAGGTAAGCAGGTTGAAAAGCTATTGAATTATGTGTTCATGGTAAAAGTTTATTAATAACCTTTCTGTCCTGTTATGAAACTAAAAACCCTCCAATCGGAGGGTTTTATTGTATCAGTTAGTTTGGGTTTCTTACCATTTATCTACTTCTTCATTCGCCAAACCATTATCAGTGGCTTCAACTTCCTGGCTCGGTACAGTTGCTGCGGGAGCTTCTTCAACTTCTTCTGCAATACTTGCTGCAACAACAGGTGTTACGGCTGTATATCCATTTGAAGATTGTTCTGCCGGTGCATATTCACCATCACCGCTTGATGGAGCATCTTCATGATTAAAAGCATCAAAATCAAAATCAGGCATCAATTCAGTTTTTACATAATCTACTGCCTCAATCAATCCTTTAATAAATTTGTTGAAGTCCTCTTTATAAAGAAAAATTTTATGCCGGTCATATCCTTCTCCGGTAAAGCGTTTACGGCTCTCCGTAATGGTAAGGTAATAATCATTTCCACGGGTTGCTCTCACATCAAAGAAATAAGTCCTTCTCTTTCCGGCACGGATCCGTTTGCTGTAAATGCTTTCCATCCGTTTGTCGTTATTTTCGTACGCCACAGTTGTTGGTTTTAGTTGTGCAATGCTTTTTTTTAAACAGCGACAAAGATATAGTTCTTTTCCATTTGGCAAAATTTTCCAACCTTCCTTTCAACCATCTTTTTTATACATTTAAGACCGTGCTTCTTCCAATTGCTGGCGGTTATACAAATGGGTGTACAACCCCTGTTTTTGCAGCAACTCATCATGTGTTCCCTCTTCAGCAATGTGTCCATCATCCATTACAACAATACGATCGAATTGCAATAATGAAAAAATACGATGGGTAATAACGATTGCTGTTTTATCATGCAGGTAACCCGATAAATGGGTGAGTATTTCCTGTTCGGTTCTTACATCAACAGCATTTAAGCAATCATCCAGGATGATCAACCCCGGATCTTTCACCAACGCTCTTGCAATGGAAATACGTTGTTTCTGGCCACCGCTTAAGGTAACACCTCTTTCGCCTACCATTGTCTGGAAGCCCGCCGCAAACGACTGAATATCTTTTTGCACCGCAGCAGATGCTGCAGCTTTTTTAATTTTTTCATCAGCCTGCGCAACGGAACCAAAAGCAATATTGTTGGCAATGGTATCACTGAACAAAAAAACTTCCTGCGGCACATAACTTATCTGGCTGCGAAAATGTTGCAACTGCAGTTGCTTTAAATCTATTCCATCAACCATTATCTTACCTGCAGTAGGATCGTAAAACCGGAGCAGGAGTTGTGCAATGGTTGATTTGCCAGAACCGGTTCTTCCAATAATGGCAACCTTCTCTCCTTTTTTTATATGCAGATTAAAATGCTTTAACGCTTCTATGCCGGTATGCGGATAAACAAAATTCACATTGTTGAATTCAATTGTTCCCTGTAAGGAATGTTCAATGGGTTTTACCGGTTGTTGAATGGTTGATTCAGTAAGCAGGAATTCATTCAATCTTTTTTGTGATGCTGCTGCACGTTGAATGGTACTTGCCACCCAACCAATGGCACTTACGGGAAAAGCCAGCATGGTGAGGTACATGATGAAGGCTGCCATATCACCAAAATTGATTTGCCCGTCCATGTATTTTAAACCACCAACTAATATCACCAGCAACATACTGATGCCAATGATTAATCCCATCACCGGAAAATAAATTGCTTCCACTTTATAGAGGCCCATGGCACTTGTGCGGTATTGATCGCTGTTGGATTTAAAAAAACGCAGCATGGCATTTTCCTGAACAAATGATTTAATGACCCTTATTCCTGAATAAGCCTGTTGTGCATTGGTTGTAAGATCACTCAACTTTTCCTGTACCTCTTCACTTTTTTTATTGATGATGTTATTGACGTAATAAATGGTAATAGCTAAAATGGGTAAAGGTGCCAGTACATACAATGACAGTTCAGCATTCTTTTTTACCATATAAAATACACTGAGCGAAATCAATGCAATGAGGTTGATGAGATACATCACTGCCGGACCGGTGTACATGCGTACCCGGCTCACATCTTCTGCCATGCGATTCATGAGATCGCCTGTTTCATGCGTTTTATAAAAATTGGTATCGAGCTGCAGGTAATGCTGAAACACTTCATTCTTTTGATCATACTCAATGTGCCTGCTCATGACAATGATGGTCTGGCGCATCAGGAACATAAAAAAACCACGGAGTATGGCGAATATCAGCAGCACTATTCCAAACAAAGCAACAATACCGGTAAAAGAAAAACTAAATGTTTCAATTTGATTGATGACCCAGGTAACCAGCCAATCATTTTGTTTCAAAATCTTCTCTTTGGGACTATTAGTAAGGAAGGCCTGTACTTTATCAATAATATACCCCGTAACCTGCGGTGCAAGTACAGCAAAATAGTTCGATATAAAAATGAAGGCGATGCCCAGCAATAACCGTATCCTGTATTTCCAAAAATATTTATTGAGATAGGAAAGTTGCTTCATGCGGGAGCAAAGGTACAATTACAAAACAAGCAGCATCGCCACTCATCAAATGTTCATCACAACTTATACGAAGGTCTGACGACCCCGTGTGACTGATTTCTATTTAAATCCGTCAGACGAGGGCATCAGACGGATTGCATTGTTTATGACTGAATATAATTCTGTAACTGTTCGATGGTTTCTTTTTGAGAAATGATGGTTTCTGTAACCACATCGGTAATAGAAATGATGCCGCAAACCTGGTCATTTTCAAAAACAGGCAGGTAACGGATATTGCTTTCGCTCATGATGTGCATGCAGGTTTCAATAGAATTATCAGGCGTAATACGGGGTAAGCCTGTACTCATAATATCTTTTACAAACGTTTCGGTTGAAGACTTTCCTTTAAGAATGACTTTTCGTGCATAGTCCCTTTCTGTTAAAACACCCATGTAAACATCGTTCTCCATAACCATTACAGAGCCGATATTTTTTTCAGCCATCAGTTGTAATGCATTAATAACAGAGAGACCGGGTTCAACTGAAATAACATTCTTTCCTTTTCGCTGAAGGATATGTGAAACTTTTCGCATAATCATTTTCTTTAATTCCGGCTTAAGTTAACAAAATTCCATAAAAAAAGATGTGTTATTCCAGCACATCTTTTTTAAATCAGTTTTTTGTTGATGTTATCTTCCAAAATCATCCTGTAATCGAACAATGTCATCTTCATCGGATGGATGATCAGGATCGGTATGCTGCCAAATTTCAGCAACAACACCCCAATTATTTAAACCGATAAGGCGATGTCTTTTCCCATTTTCCAATACAATAATATCACCGGGCTCAAAGAGGTTTAATGCTGTTTGTTCATCACTATCACTCATAATAATACCCACTTCACCTTCAACTACTCTCCAGATTTCGGCACGACGATGATGGTATTGCCAGGATAAGCGTTTGCCTGGCTCTACAACAAGTATTTTGGGGCTGAGCTTATTTCCCAGCATCAGGTCTTCCTTTTTATAGGTTGGAAAATAAGTTGCTATAAATTGTTCGGCCTGGCTTTCATCTAACACAAAAAAACCACCCCAGGGGCGGGAAAAGTCGGACGAGGCGATTTTTATATGTTCATCGTCAACCATTTCAGAAACTGTCTTAAATATTTCTTCTTTAGAACGGATCATCCTTTCAATTTATAAATGAATAAAGGATAAAAATAAATAAACTGCCCTGAACTTGAGCAGCTTTTGATACAATTATTTTTTATTAATGATTATCCTGCAAACGCAATTAACCAGAGTATAAAGAATATGACTGAAACCAACCACGCTATACCAGATAAATACCAAAAGAACGGTATAAACCATCAAGGAATACTCAGCACAATAGAAGTACAAATATGAGCCAAAGCCTTAGCATTTGTTGTTTGTCCTTTGTATTACTTGCTTTTGTAACGTTTAGTTGTTTTTTTACTTGTTTCTGAATTGCTTTCAAAACAAGTTATTCTGCTAACGTCATTTTCTTACCTGTCGTCTCCTGAATGTTCGCCGGAGTTAAGGACAGGAAAGCTTTTGAGTCAATTCTTTTTTGTATTTCGGCTAAAGTCTTGCTGTTGGTTTTAGTATTGTCAGTTGAATTAGCCGGAACATAAATGATTCCTGCATTAGTAGAAATGCTGAATGCAACAGCAAGTAAAGAGCTGGTGAGCTTTCTATTAATGATGCAGTTTTGGTTGATAATGAATCTAAATAAGAAAAGCATTTAAAAAACCAAATACTTTGAGAACGGTATTTTTGCTATATCAGGTTAAACCTGCCTACTGTGTTTAATTATTTGAAATTTTACTGTTTAAGGTGCACCCCTTATCTTCGCAAAAATTAATATACATGGAAAAGAAATCATCTGCATTGAACTGGATCCTGTTTTTTGTTTCTGTAGCTGCTTTTGTACTTCTTTATATAAGTCCTTATGCTAATTATATTACGGCCACATTGCCCTTTATTGTTTATTACCTGGCAAAGGCGCTGGACCTGATTTAATACTTATACCTTTTATTATATTGAAGCCCGTTACTGGAAAGTGACGGGCTTTTTTGTTAGCTCAACCCTTATGTATTAAAAATGGATAAAAAGAGTAAATTTGTATAAACCCTTTGTATGGCAGAAATAGTGATACATGTAAAAAATAAACGCAAACTCCCGTTTGTGAAAGAATTACTGTCGCAGATTGATTTTATTGAAGTGGTAGCCGAAAAGAAAACCGCTGCTAAAAAGAAAGAAATTCTTTCAGACTTGGAGGAGTCAGTTGATTTTGTGAACAGCTATAAAAAAGGGAAAACAAAAGCAAAGTCGTTAAAGCAGTTGCTGAATGAGCTTTGAAATTATTGCTACGCCTCCATTTGAAAGAGAACTTAAACAGCTTTCAAAAAAATACCCATCAATTAAGAAAGATATTGCTGCTTTAGGTACAGAAATCATATCTAACCCAAAACTCGGCACTTCTATCGGCCATGACTGTTATAAAATCCGTATGGCTATTTCTTCAAAAGGGAAAGGTAAATCCGGCGGAGCAAGAGTAATTACGCATGTAAAGATTACAGCTACTACTATTTTTCTTTTATCCATTTATGACAAATCTGAATCGGATACGATTTCAGATAAGGAGATTCTGGCAAGGGTTAAACGACTTGGATAAATTGTTTTTGCGGAGATATTAACGATAGCACATTGAAATGAGTTGTATTCATGCGGTTGGTCAGGCGACGCAACCTCGGCGTGATATTTTCAGCATGACCAACAAAGGTAGAAAAGCAGGAAAGAAACACATTGGCGATATCAGAGACATCGGACATAAAACTGCAAAGTCAGGGAGACTTTGCAGAGCGGGCATCTGAATTATTTCTATTAACTGAATTTTACTTTTAATCGTAATGAAATTTACATGACAAAATGAGTATTGTGTTGTCTTTCACTTCATATACCAATCTATGTTCCTGATTGATCCTTCTTGACCATTTACCTTTGAGATTATGTTTCAGAGGTTCAGGTTTTCCTGTTCCTTCAAATGGAGACTTTACAATTTCAGCAATCAGTGTAATCACTTTTGCTAATAATTTTATATCGTTTGAACGCAAATATTCCATATCGCTTATTGCCTTAGGGCTAAGCGTAATGGTTCTCATTTTTTACCATATTTTTCCTGTAATTCATTCAACGTATATTCAATACCTTTTCCTTCCTCCAGTTCTTTCATTGATGCATCCAGGTGTTGCCTGTTAGCTTCTGTTGATAACAGGTATTCAGTTTCGTCAACTGCATCGGAAACAACAATCTCAACTGTTTTATCTTTAAATGCCGCCTTAATAGAGTTGAGCAACTCTACGGATAATTCATTTACATGTAAACGGTATGTTGTAACCATAACTAAAATTACATAAAATTAAACCAAATAAAAAAGCCGCAAAAGTGTAGTTGCGGCTCATTATTATCATCAAACTGAAGCGGCACAGGAACATATCGGCGATGTCAGAGACATCGGGCATAAAACTGCAAAGTCAGGGAGACTTTGCAGAGCTGGTTGGTCGGGAGACGCAACGGCGTGGTAATTTTGGTACCGTACCTACAGCGGCAAGAGGATGTTCGTTTAAAATAAAAAACCGCAACTTTTCAGTTACGGTTGATTATGATAATTATCTTTTTCTTACTTCACTTCTTCAAATTGCGCATCTTCCACATTGTCATTTTTTGGATTGCCCTCACTTGAAGCACTTCCATCTGCACCGGGCTGAGCTTGTGTTTCCTGTGTGGCCTTATACATTTCTTCACTTGCTGCTGTCCATGCTGTATTCATTTCGGTCATAGCTGCATCAATAGATGCAAGGTCCTGCGACTTGTGTGCTTCTTTTAATTTTTCCAAAGCTGCTTCAATAGGCGCTTTTTTATCAGCAGAAATTTTATCTCCATATTCTTTCAGTTGTTTTTCAGTCTGGAAAATTAAACTGTCGGCCATATTGATCTTTTCTACTTTTTCTTTTTCTGCTTTATCGGTTGCTTCATTGGCCTTCGCTTCATTCTTCATCTTTTCAATCTCTTCCTTGGTTAAACCACTGCCAGCTTCAATACGAATCTTTTGTTCTTTACCGGTGCCTTTATCTTTTGCACTTACATGCAATAAACCATTCGCATCAATATCAAATGTTACTTCAACCTGCGGAACACCACGTGGTGCAGGTGGAATACCATCGAGATTAAAAATACCCAGGCTCTTATTGTCTTTACCCATCGGGCGTTCGCCCTGCAAAATATGTATTTGTACACCGGGTTGATTATCGGATGCGGTACTGAAAGTTTCAGATTTTTTGGAAGGAATGGTTGTATTGCTTGGAATCAGGGTTGTCATTACACCACCTAAGGTTTCAATACCAAGACTGAGCGGAGTAACATCCAGCAACAACACATCTTTTACTTCACCGGTTAAAACGGCACCCTGAATAGCAGCACCTACAGCAACCACTTCATCAGGATTTACACTGCGGTTTGGTTTTTTACCAAAGAATTTTTCAACGATCTCCTGTACTTTAGGGATACGTGAACTGCCTCCTACTAAAATAACTTCGTCAATATCACTTGTAGAAAGACCAGCATCTTTTAATGCCAGCTCACAAGGCTTCAAACAACGCTCAAATAATTTATCTGCCAATGATTCAAATTTTGCACGGCTCAATTTAATCACCAGGTGTTTAGGCACTCCATCAACTGCTGTTACATATGGTAGGTTGATTTCGGTTTCGCTGGAAGATGATAATTCAACTTTTGCTTTTTCAGAGGCTTCTTTCAAACGCTGCAAAGCCATCGGATCTTTACGCAAATCAATTGCTTCCTGGTTTTTAAACTCATCAGCTAACCAGTCAATGATCACTTTATCAAAATCATCACCACCAAGGTGTGTATCACCGTTAGTAGATTTTACTTCAAATACACCTTCTCCTAATTCCAGAACAGAGATATCAAACGTACCACCTCCTAAATCGAACACGGCAATTTTTTGATCTTTATGTTTTTTATCGAGACCATAAGCCAATGCTGCTGCTGTTGGTTCGTTTACAATACGACGAACAATTAACCCTGCAATTTCACCCGCTTCTTTAGTAGCCTGGCGTTGGGCATCGTTAAAATAAGCAGGCACGGTAATCACCGCTTCTGTTACTTCCTGGCCCAGATAATCTTCTGCAGTTTTTTTCATTTTCTGCAGCACCATCGCAGAAATTTCCTGCGGTGTGTATAATCTGCCATCAATGTCAATACGAACGGTATTATTGTCACCCTGGGCTACTTTATAACTCCAGTGTTTAATTTCTTCGCCTACTTCATCAAAACGGCGGCCCATAAAACGTTTTACGGAGCTGATGGTATTAACGGGGTTTGTGATTGCCTGGCGTTTGGCAGGATCACCTACTTTGCGTTCACCATTTTTCAAGAAAGCTACGATTGACGGGGTTGTACGACGACCCTCATCGTTAGCTATTACAACAGGTTCAGCGCCTTCCATTACAGATACGCAACTGTTTGTTGTTCCTAAATCTATTCCTATTATTTTTCCCATGATTCGGATATATTTAAGCCTGCCTGACGGTAGGCAGGTTCACTTCCTATTACTCAATGATAGTGCCATGAGGGTGATAGGTGAAAAATTGGCAGAAATAAGCATATGATGGGAATTTATGGCTCATGCTTATTGTAATTTCTTCACTATTTGACGGGGCTTCAAACAGCATTCAGGGTTAGCAGCAACTAATTATCTTCGTTTAAAGTAATTGCCATGGCCAATACACTTGCTCAAAAACTCCGTATTAAAGAACAGTTTGCATTACTTACACTCAATGCGCCTGAAAATTTTTCAAAACAGTTGTTCCCGCTACCTGTTGGAGTAACCATTTCCTCCACCACCAAAAAATATGACCAGGTTCATTGGTTTGTACTCAACAGAGCACAAATGGAAAAAGAAATGAGTAAGGTGATGAAGTTGCTGAAGCCTGAAGTAATTGTATGGACCTATTATCCAAAAGGCACATCGGGTATTCAAACCGATCTTACACGGGATAAAGGATGGGATTGCCTGCTGGTTGAGGGGGATAAGCTTACATGGATCAGCCTGATTTCGTTTGATGATACCTGGAGCACATTTGGCTTCCGTGCAAAAACAATTGCTGATCAGAAAAAAGAAGCGAAGCCGGCAGTAAGGGAAATCTTTAACTGGGTAAATCCAACTACGAAAGAAGTTAAACTGCCCGACGATCTTGCTGCTGCCTTAAAGAAAAATAAAAAGGAAGCTGCTTATTTTGAAACATTGTCCTTCACTAATAAGAAGGAATTTATTGAATGGATTGTTACTGCCAAACTGGTAACAACCAGAGAAGAACGAATTGCAGGAACAATGGAACGATTGGGTAAGAGGTGGAAGAATCCAAGAAATATTTAAGAAAAGCTGCGAGCTATTAGCTTCGAGCTGCAAGCAGGAAAACAAGGATGTACAGTCAGTTTTCAGGTGAACAGACAACCACAGCTTATCTTTGCAGCTCCTTAATCGAAGGTTGTGATCTTACCATCCAACATCAGACATCATAGATCAGACATCATAAATCAAACATCTTCATGAAGGTTTTCAAATTCGGCGGTGCAAGTGTAAGCAACTATGAAAAAATCAAGAACCTCGGAAACATCATTCAACAATTTCCTGATGAACAATTGATGGTCGTTATTTCAGCCATGGGCAAAACCACCAATGCGCTCGAAAAAGTAACCGATGCCTTTTTTGCAGGTAAGAAAGATGAAGCGTTGCAATT
>JAYUTS010000251.1:0-14473 GCA_043754995.1 Chitinophagaceae bacterium | reverse complement strand
CAATGATAATTTCCTTACCTATACGGGTAAAGTTCTTGGCCATCTTATCCCAACGGGCAAACATGGTACTCTTTCTAACTTCAAAAATTCTTCCCATTACTAAAGTTTATGGTTTGTAGTTTATAGTTGTTTTCTGCTTCACCCCCATTGGCGTTGCATAATTGTACAGTTGATTTGCGATTCAACAACTAAGTTACTGGAACTATTGTTTGTCAAAGCACCTCCGCCCGGCCTCCCTCCATCCTGAGCGTAGTCGAAGGGGTGGAGTGGGGTAAGAGGTCAGACGATAAATGTCTGACTCCGACCAAAGCGTCGGAGGTGAGATCGGTTGCAAATCTAAGGCAATGCACTTAAATGAAAAACGCCCCGGTTAAAACGGAGCGTTTTTATTGTGAACCTGTTCAATCAATTAACTAAGCGGTTCTACTCTTCCCAATTTTCTTGCAAACACACCGAGGTGAACAACTGCAAAAACAAGGGCTAAATAAAACAAGGTTCTATCGGCATCAAAACCTACCGTATTCTGATGTAAGAAGCCAACAATTACCAATAAGCCGCTTAGGGCTAAACCAGTATAACGGGCAATCCTCATGCCTTTCCTGTTATCGGTTCCATTTCCCAGATGGCTATGTTTGGCACCATATACTAAATAGATATCCATGCCAATCAGCATCCATACAATCAACCTGATCCATGTATCCATTGGCAGAAATACCATCATAAACAAACATACTGCAATACCCAAAATAGGAACCAATGGTACCAAAGGTGTTTTGAATGCTCTTGGTAATTCAGGCATTTTTACACGCATCACCCATACACCAATACATACCAATATAAATGCAAACAATGTTCCGATGCTTGTCATTTCACCAACCACTCTTGCAGGAATAAATGCAGCAAAAAGACTCACGAACAACATAAACAACAAGTTGCTTTTTGCCGGAGTTTGTGTTTTTGGGTTTACTACTGAAAAGATTTTTGGTATTAAGCCATCTTTACTCATACTGAAGAATACACGGCTTTGCCCCATAAGCATCACCAATATTACAGATGCATAACCAAAAAGGATAGCTACCACAATAGCCCGGTTGAGCCAGGGGTAATCTGGTTGTACAACTCCGGCAGCATTTAAAGTACTACCCATATGCTCAATTGCAACATAAACCGGAGCAATAGCATCTTTGCTATCGGTACCTAAAAAAGTTTTATAACTGGTAACTCCCGTCATTACATGAGCAAAAAGTATGTATAAAACAGTACAAATTGCAAGAGAGCCCAATATACCAATAGGCATATTTTTCTTAGGATTTTTTGTTTCTTGTGCAGCAGTGCTTACAGCATCAAATCCTATATAAGCAAAAAAGACAATGGCTGCAGCTCTGATAATTCCTCCAAATCCATGATTAAAGAATCCTTCATGACCTGGTTCTGTGGCTGGTATTAAGTATGGGGTATAATTATCAGTGTTAATATACTGCCATCCCAATATGATAAAAATCAGTACTACAGTAACTTTTAAAGAAACAATTACTCCGTTTACTGTGGCACTTTCTTTTGTACCTTTTATTAACAGCAAGCTCATTAAAACAATGATGATAACAGCAGGAAGGTTAATAATCCCTCCATCCCATGGCCCTACAGTTAATTCGTTTGGTAAATGAATATCAAAACCAGCAAGAAATTTTACAAAATAGCCGCTCCAGCTTATACCAACCGTTGCAGCACCAACCGCATATTCCAGCACAAGATCCCATCCAATGATCCATGCAATAAACTCACCCATGGTGGCATAGGAATAAGTGTAGGCACTTCCTGCTACAGGAATCATAGAAGCAAATTCTGCATAACAAAGACCGGCGAATAAACATCCAAAACCAGCTACAACAAAAGAAATAGTAATGGCGGGGCCTGCATGATTAGCGGCTGCCATACCCGTAATAGAAAATAAACCGGCACCAATAATGGCGCCAATACCAAGTGCAATTAATCCTTTTGCACCAAGGGTTTTCTTTAGTGTATGTGCTCCGGCATCTGCCGCTTCATGCATTAAAGCATCCATCGGTTTCCTTACAAATAAACTCATACTTTATTGGGTATTATAAATGATAAATGATCTGGAAAAATAGAGATTTATTCTAAAAAACAGCTAAAAGATTTATTAACGGAGCCGAAGCGGGGTCAAAATCAATATTTTCATATATTGAATTCAATCTGTTAGTTTTGACGCTTTACAGTAAACCTGCAATATGAATCAAAAAACTGCAACGTTACTTTCATTGGTTACTCTTGCCATTACTTCCATTCTTCATGTGTTGAACTGGAATAATGTTGAAATAAACCCTGTTGTTTTATCAGTATCCCATTGGGTGTTTATTGCAGCTTTATGCTTGTATGCATGGTTTAAAAAATCATTGACAGCATGGATCATGGTTTCGATGGTATTAGGGGTTATGATTGGCTATGAGTATCCTAAATTTTCACAGGAATTAAAATTTCTGCGCCAGATTTTCCTCAACCTGGTAAAAGCAATTGTGGCGCCCTTGCTTTTTTCAACATTAGTGGTTGGTATAGCAGGTCATTCTAATTTAAAACAGGTAGGCAGGCTGGGTTGGAAATCGCTTTTATATTTTGAAGTTGTTACTACCATTGCTTTAATCATCGGGTTGATTGCAATTAATATATCGCAGGCCGGTGTTGGAATTATACAACCTGAAATACTGGAGAAGTTACCGGATACCAAACCATTGTTATGGGATGAGCACATCGTTGATATTTTTCCTTCCAACTTTATCAAAGCAATTTACGATGGCAAAGTGTTGCAGATTGTTGTGTTTTCTGTTTTGTTTGCAATAGGACTGGCCATGTTGCCGGAAGAAAAGAAAAGACCCATGCTCAGGGCTTGTGAAAGTTTGAGTGAAACCATGTTTAAATTCACCAACATCATCATGTATTTTGCGCCGATAGGAATTGGTGCTGCCATGGCTTTTACAGTGGGGCATTTGGGAATTGGTGTACTTGAAAATTTATTGAAACTTGTTTTAACCTTGTATGCAGCACTCATCGTATTTATTTTAGTTGTGTTATTGCCTGTGGCGTTAATCATTAAACTGCCCATCAAAAAATTCATTCTTGCCATCAGAGAACCTGTGTCCATTGCATTTGCAACTACCAGTTCCGATTCTGCTTTACCAAAAGCAATGGAGAACATGGAAAAATTTGGTGTACCCCGCAGAATTGTTTCGTTTGTCATTCCTACCGGTTACACCTTCAATTTGGATGGCACAACTTTATATCTTTCACTGGCGGTAATTTTTGTTGCACAGGCTGCCAATATTCCGTTATCTATTGGTCAACAAATTACAATGGGGTTGATCTTAATGCTTACCAGCAAAGGTGTTGCTGCAGTACCAAGGGCTTCCTTAGTTATATTAATTGCCACTGCTGATCAGTTTCATCTTCCTCTTTGGCCAATAGCCGCCATTTTTGGCATTGATGAACTGATGGATATGGCCCGTACTTCTGTTAATGTTGTTGGTAATACATTAGCCAGTTGTGTGGTAGCACGATGGGAAGGTGAGTTTGATGACGAAAAAGCACTGGCCTTTAATGAAAAAGAAGCAGATGCAATTTTTGAGTAGCTGCTGCATTTCACAATTTGATCATCTGAATGATTGATCTTGTTGCAGGAATGATTTTACAAAACCTTATTTGTAACCCGAAGATTGAAGTTAGTTCATCAATAAAAAGTATGATAAAGAAAATGATAAGAATGAAGTTGAGATTGATTATTTGTGTACTTGGTTTTTTTTTAGGTACCAATAGTAACGCACAACAAACAGTAAAGATAAAAGTGATCAACCAGTACGAAGCACCTGTTGATATATTTACAGTAGATGGAACAACTTATAATACTTCAAAAGACGGAACGATAAGCATTATCCTTAATAATACCGATTCTGTATCCTTTGCCGGTGCTGAGTATGATGCAAAAAACTTTTCTGTTGCCGGCATAAAGGATGGATCAACCATTGAACTGTACAAGAACTTTACATGGAAAGACATCTTCAATCCCATGTTCTATATTAAATACGGAGGATTGTGGTTATTGGTCTTTATCATTTTTGCAGAAACAGGTTTGTTGTTTGGATTCTTTTTACCGGGCGATAGTTTATTATTTGTTGCCGGTATCTACAGCACCAACCTGGCGCATGAGTTTTTAAAACTCTTTGGGCTCAATGGTCTTCAAAATGAATGGCTGGAATTGCTGGTGCTATGCGGATTACTGTCGGTTGCCGGCATTTTGGGTAACCTTGTTGGTTACTGGACTGGCCGTAAAGTAGGACCCGCCATGTACTCCTGGAAAGATAACATCTTCTTCAAACAAAGATATTTACATGAAGCGCATGACTTTTATGAAAAGTATGGCGGCGGTGCTATTGTGTTTGCAAGGTTCCTGCCATTCATCCGTACTTTTGCGCCCATTGTTGCAGGAATTGTTGATATGGACAAAAAGAAATTCATGTACTATAATATTGTTGGTTGTATTGCATGGGTTATCACCATGATTTTTGCAGGTCATTTTTTACAGATCTGGGTCAAGAACCAGTTTGGCATTGAATTAAAAGATAAACTGGAGTTGATTGTGATTATCATTATTGCCGTTACCACTGCTCCCATCATCTGGAAATTTTTCTTTGGTAAAAAAGCCAAACGTCCTAACATCAACAAAGAATAATTATACAAATGCTTGCCCGTAATTCAACTTCCATTCTCTCGCTTCCTGTTATTGTAGCCGCTCTCGGTTATTTTGTTGACATATACGATTTGCTGCTGTTTACGATTGTAAAAAAAGCAAGTATGCTTGGCGTAGGTTCTACTGATGTTTCCATTTTGGTTGACAGTACTAAAGTGATTAACTGGCAAATGGTAGGTTTACTAATCGGTGGAATTTTGTGGGGAGTTATTGGTGATAAGAAGGGAAGATTGAGCGTATTGTTCGGTTCTATTCTGCTGTATTCCGTTGCCAATTTTATTACCGGTTATGTTACAACCGTTGACCAGTATGCCTATGCAAGATTTGTAGCCGGTATTGGTTTGGCAGGTGAGTTGGGTGCAGGTATTACATTGGTTAGTGAATTACTTTCGAAAGATAAAAGAGGTATCGGTACTTCATTGGTTGCCGGCATTGGTTTATTCGGGGCTGTGTTTGCGTACTTCACTTATAAGTTTACCAATGATTGGCGACTTTGTTATAAAATTGGTGGAGTATTGGGTATTGGTTTATTGTTTCTTCGTGTTAGCGTTGCGGAGAGTGGTATGTTTAAAGAGGTAAAAAACTTAAACATATCAAGGGGAAATGTGCTGATGTTCTTTAATAATGCAACACGTTTCAGAAAATATATACTGGCTATTTTAATAGGATTACCCACCTGGTATGTAATTGGAATTTTGGTGAACCAAAGTGATAGATTCGGTAAAGATATGTTTGGCAGTGTAACCATTGATTCAGGAAAAGCCATCATGTTTGCTTATGCAGCCATTGCCATTGGCGATATCCTCATTGGTTTTGTGAGTCAATATTTCAAGAGCAGAAAAAAGGCGTTGTTTATTTTCTATGGGTTAACGATCATTGGTTTAATTCTTTTCTTTTCTCCATTGAATAATTCTGATACTGCCATGTATGCCATCTGTGCCATGCTTGGCTTCAGTACAGGTTTCTGGGCCATTTTTGTTACCATGGGCGCCGAACAATTTGGCACCAACTTAAGAGCAACTGCTGCTACAACCATCCCCAATATGGTAAGAGGCGCACTGCCATTGATTAATTTAATGTTCCTGAATTTGTTTCAGAAATCATGGGGATGGGGTTTAACCAAGAGTGGTATCATAACAGGTGTGGTTGTTATTTCAATAACATTAGTAGCAGCTTACTTTACTGAAGAAACTTTTCATAAGGATTTGAATTATGTAGAAGGAGAGGAGTTATTTCCATAAGTTGTAATACTGAGAATTAGTTTTACATGAATAGAGAAGTTGCAGATATTGAAGATGTTACCAGTTCCAATCCTGAGCAAAGTCGAATGGACAGGGGGCGGAGGGGGCGTACTAAATTTCTCATCATCCGTTTTTCATCTATTGGCGATATTGTATTAACAACTCCGGTTGTACGTTGTCTTAAACAGCAAGTACCGGATGTTGAAATTCATTATCTCACCAAGTTCAGTTTTCATAAAGTCATTGCATCCAATCCTTACATTGATAAATTTTATTACCTCAATAACGATTGGGATCTGCTGATGCATGAATTAAAAGATGAGCATTACGATTATATCATTGATCTGCACCATAACCTCCGCACCATCAAGTTAAAGAAAGAGCTGAATGTAAAATCATTTGCTTTCAACAAACTCAATGTTCAAAAATGGCTGCTGACGAATTTAAAGATCAACCGCTTGCCTGCTGTGCACATTGTTGATCGTTATATGGATACAGTAAAATCATTCGGCGTAAAGAATGATGGAAAAGGATTGGATTATTTTATTCCAAAAGAAGAAGAAGTTCAGCAAAAGGATTTGCCACAATCACATGCACTGGGTTATATAGGAGTTGTGATAGGTGCTGCACATGCTACAAAGAAATTGCCTGTTCATCAACTGCAAGAATTATGTGCATCACTCGATCATCCTGTTGTTTTGTTGGGTGGGCCTGACGACAGGATTACAGGCGATGAAATATCTGCCATTGATAATATCAAGATCTATAATGCATGCGGTAAATTTTCCATTAACGAAAGTGCCGACCTTGTGCGAAAAGCAAAACTCATTATCACGCATGATACAGGACTGATGCACATTGCAACTGCATTCAAAAAACCTGTCCTCAGTATATGGGGAAATACTGTTCCTGCATTTGGTATGTGGCCTTATTATGGAAATGCAGATGTTCAAAACAGGCAGTTCGAAGTACAGCATCTTCGTTGCAGACCCTGTTCAAAAATCGGTTATGATGCATGCCCTAAAAAACATTTCAAATGCATGGAGCAACAGGATGTACAACAAATTGCAGCAGTAGCACAAAGCTGGGCAAAGACATTAAGATAATGCAGTATTATTTGATATGGCTTCCTGACCAGGTTCCTTCTTTATTAAAAATATTATAACCTGCATTTGAATCGGAGCATAGATAATCTCCCGTCCATTCACCATTCATTTCAAAGTGGTTATAAGTTCCTTCTATGGTAAGTACATAGTAACAGGTCCAATTCCCTTTAATATCAAAGCAAATCAATACATCTTTCGTTGGTTTGGTGATATAGCCAATGAGGTTATCTTTTGCATCATAGATATACATTCCTCTCCACGAAACATTTTTTGGATAGAGATTTTTGTACATCATTGGATTGAGTAATTGATTCAGCAGCGGGTTGATGTCTTTATTAAGTTTAGGATTGATTCTGCTGTTTTCTATAGGATTAATTTGTTTATTGTAAGCAGGATTGATGTTCCAGTTGCTTTTAGGATTAATGCCCGGGTTGTATTCAGGGCTGATGCCCAGGTTATGAACAGGACTGAGATTGAGATCAATTTTTGGATCATGAAGTTTAGAAGGCACTTGTGCAAAGGATGTAGCAGTAATGCAGGAAAATGCAATAACAACGAACCCATCCAGAATAAAATTTTTCATAATAAAAGTTTAATCATAATAATAATTTTTACTTCAATGAAGTAATTAAATTCTATAACAGAAGGGGATTGGCAGACAGCCTTTAGATGAGGCTTTTTATTTGAGGTACCTAAAAATAGTAAAAAAATAGGAAAACAAAAAACATGAAATCAATATTTAGTTGCAGAATTGTATCATTTTAGGCATTTACGACAAAACCGCCTCAATCCCTTTTTATCGGGATCAGGTGGTTTTATTGCAAAATCAATAGATGATTATTACCTATAAGGTTTTCAATACATCATTCATATTTCTAACGGCATCTGCACTTTTGTTAAAGGCAGCCTGTTCATCAGCATTCAATTCAAAATCGATGATCTTTTCCCAACCGTTGCGGCCAATGGTTACAGGCACACCAAGGCAAATATCTTTTTGTCCGTATTCACCATCTAATGAAACGCAGCAGGTAAAAAGTTTCTTTTCATCACGTACAATACTTTCAACCAGTGCAGCTCCGGCAGCACCGGGAGCATACCATGCACTGGTGCCGATCAATGCTGTTAACGTAGCACCACCTACCATTGTATCTTTTACAATCTTCTCTTGTTGCTCTGTACTCAGGAATTTTGTTACCGGAACGCTGTTCCAGGTTGCCAGTCGAATCAACGGAATCATTGTTGTATCACCATGACCACCAACAACCACTGCATTCAAATCAGAAGGTGAACAGCCTAAATGCTGGCTCAATTGATATTTAAAACGGCTGCTGTCAAGTGTACCACCCATACCAATGATGCGGTTCTTTGGTAAGCCGGTTGAATTTAATGCCAGGTAAGTCATTGTATCCATTGGGTTGCTGATCACTATAATGATCGCATCAGGTGAATGCTTTAAAATGTTTTCGCAAACACTTTTTACAATGCCTGCATTCACACCAATCAGTTCTTCACGTGTCATACCGGGTTTACGTGGTAAGCCTGATGTAATTACAACCACATCACTGTTTGCAGTTTTACTGTAATCGTTGGTGCTGCCAACAATCTTGGTATCAAAACCAAGCAGGGTAGCAGTCTGCATCATATCCTGGGCCTTACCTTCAGCAATCCCTTCTTTAATATCTAACAAAACCAGTTCAGAACACAATTCTTTGCGGGCAATATTATCGGCACAGGTTGCACCTACAGCGCCGGCACCTACAACAGTAACTTTCATGGAACATTCAATTTAGAAAATGAAGAAATTTTATCCCGATAGCTATCGGGAGGGCAAAGGTATTGGACGAAAGGCGAAAAGTCAAAAGAAGGATTTACTATCTTTAAACAAACCAAAAACAATCATCATGATCATTTTGTATGCTATACTTGGCATTATTGCCCTTGTTTTGCTCATTGCAGCATTGCTGCCCGGAAAATACCTGGTGGAGAAATCAACGATCATTAACAGGCCCCCGGCAGAAGTATATAATAAAATTGCCGATCTCCATCATTATCGTGACTGGAATCCCTGGGCTAAAATGGATCCCGATGCACAAACAACCATTACCGGTGACCCAATGCATGTGGGTCATAAATATCACTGGAGTGGTAAGAAAGTAGGTGAAGGCAGTTTAACGGTTCGCTCAATTGTACCAAGTAAAGCCATCAATTTTGATTTGCAGTTTGTAAAACCGTTTAAGTCGCAGGCAATTGATGCATGGGATTTTACAGAAGTGGAAGGTGGTACAAAAGTAGTATGGCGCAACAGTGGTGGGTTTCCTTTTCCTGTTGCACGCTTAATGGGGCCTTCTATTACCAAACAGCTCAACGCACAGTTCGTAGAAGGTCTGGAAAACCTGAAAGAAATGTGTGAAAAATAAAACTACCATTGTATAAGAAGCTGTCTAAAAATGATTTTGCGAATTTCTTAAACGGCTAACAATGGTCGGTGAGGACACCGACCACGGCGGGCCGCCGCCGTTGGTGCCCCCACCAACGGCTTGCATGGAGAATCAAAATTCTATTTTTAGACAGCTTCTAAGAGCAAAGCCAATCAATCCGATTGGCTTTTGTTTTTTCAGGTATTTAACAAAAACAGTGAAAATATATTTGATCGGTTACGATAAAATCGTAGTTTTACGAAAACTTCGTAGAAATGCTCGAAAAACTCACACAACAGGAAGAAGAAGCAATGCAGGCCGTATGGCGTAATGGCGAGGGGAATGTAAAGGCTTTCCTTGATAACCTGGATATTGATATCCCTTACACAACCCTGGCATCAACAATAAAAAATCTTGAAAAGAAAGGGTTTCTTACAAGTCGTCTTGTGGGAAATGCTTATTTGTATAACCCCGCCATTACAGAAGAAGAATATAAAAAGAAATTCATGAGTGGATTTGTGAAAGAGTATTTTGAAAACTCCTATAAAGAGTTGGTGAATTTTTTTGTGGAGCAGAAAAAATTATCACCCAAAGAGCTAAAAGAAATTGTTGAAATGATTGAAGGAAAGAAATAACTAATGAATGATCAGTGATGAGTTTACTGATCTTCAAATTTCAAATTCTAAATTTTAAAACTGATTATGCCAGTATTAATAGAATACCTCCTGAAAGTATCCATTGCCCTTGCGGTTGTGTATTTGTTTTACCAATTGGTATTGCGCCGCTTAACATTTTATAATTGGAACAGGTGGTACCTGGTGGGTTACAGCCTGCTTTGCTTTGCAATTCCATTTATGAATATCACCGATTTCCTGTTCAGGCATGAACTGGAAGGCGTACAATTGATCCGTTTTATACCAGTATATGATTTACAGATAAAAGATCCCGGTTTTGAATGGAGCCGATGGACAATTGCCATTGCTGTTCTTACAACGGGTGTGCTGATTATGGGAGTAAGGATGTTATTGCAACTGTTAAGTTTACAACGCATCAAAACAAAAGCAACCTTACTCAATGAAGGGGAAGTAAAATTGTTTCATGTAGATGAACACATTATTCCGTTCTCTTTTAATAATGGTATTTATATCAATCGACTGTTACATACAGAAGCTGAATTACAGGAAATCATCCGTCATGAATTTGTACATGTAAAACAAAAGCACAGTATTGATATTCTGTTTGCTGAACTGTTATGTATGTTGTTATGGTTTCATCCGGCTGTATGGCTTATCCGTAAAGCAATACGGCAGAACCTTGAATTTATTGCCGATGAAAACGTGTTGCAGGACGGCATCGATAAAAAACAATATCAATACCTGTTGTTGAAAGTTGTTGGCAACAATCATTTCAGTATTGCACCAAATTTTAATTTCTCATCTCTCAAAAACCGAATCATCATGATGAATCAAAATCAATCGGCCCGTGTGCAGGCTATCCGTTTTTTATTTATACTGCCGTTGATAGCAGTTTTATTACTTGCTTTCAGGGAAGTAAAGGAGCAGAGGATATTTTCAAATAACAAGCCACTTGTAACAGATACGGTGCCGCCGCCTCCACCACCTGCCTTGCCTTCAGGCATCGAATCAATGAATGTATTTAAAGAGAAGAATACAGTTGTTATAAAATTGAAAAATGGTAAAAAAGAAACGTATAATTTAAACGACGCCAAACAAAAGGAAATTTTTGAAAAAAAATACGGTGAATTAAAACCTCCACCACCCCCGGCTGCACCTGCTCCGCCAGAAATTGCAGTTACTACACCTGCACATGAGCAGGCTTTAATAAATACCAAAGGATATTATGTAACTATTGCAGATAATCATGGGGAGTGTATTGTAATTGTAAAAGACAAAGACAAAAAAATTATAGAAGCGCTAAAGCTTACCGATTGGGATGCAAAAGAAACAGAGTATAAAAATAAATATGGTGATATTCCACCTCCTCCGCCACCAACTGCACCATCAATGGTTTCAGTAGCTGCTCCTGTTTCAATTGCAACTACAGTATCTCCTGTCAGTAAGCTTACTGGTACAATAGCTCCTACTGTTGCAATTCACGGTGTAAAATCAAATGTAGCCATAGTTTCTGAAGTAAGCACATTGGCACCTGTTACGACACCTGTTCCGGTACCACCTGTATCAGTTGAATCGAAACTAACTATCGCAACTTCACCTGTAATGGTTGAGCAAAAAACCGTAACACCAAAACTTCAGTTAAATGTTAGTGGAGTGAATGGATTCCCAACCGGAGCACTTTATTATATTGATGGTAAAGAGGCGAGTTATGAAAATGTTGAGAAATTAAATCCTGATTTTATAGAAAGTATATCAATACTAAAAGGAGAAAGTGCAACAAAAACATATGGCGAAAAGGGACGTAATGGAGTAATCCTCATCAAAACAAAAAAATAAAAAGACGTACCGGATTGCTGTTGCTTATCATTAGACCATAACAAAATCACTGTTTTACCAGTTGAATCAACTCTTCTGTTTTTGCGCCACCGTCGTAAAAGTTCAGAAGAGTTTTGTTTTTATCATATACTGCAATACCGGGGAGATATTGATTTCTGAAATACTTAGGGAAAAAAAACAACACATCTCTGCCCATAATAATATTCTTGTATTGACCAATCTTTAAATCATCATAGAACTGTTTCATGATTTCAAAAGGTAAAACCGTTGTCATTACAATTTGCACTTCACTGAACTGATCAATGTGTTTAATTAATTCCTGTGTCTGGTACCTGCAATGATCACATTCAGGGCTGAAATACATGATCATAGTTTTTTGATCGGGCGAAAGATTTTCTGTGTAGAAATTTGTTTTACCATCAACCAGTAAAATTTTAAAATCGGGGAGCGGCAGATTGAGTAAATGCTGTGGAATTGAATCAACCTTCATGAAAGCGTTGGCCTGCAGAACAACTGCAAACAGGAAAATCATCAACTGTGCCTTTTTCATGCCTGCAAGTTACTGGCAAAAAAGATTTGATCAGGTAGTGTACAACTTCCGTTTTGTTAATTCTCTAAACTTGTAAGGTTAAATGAGTGAAAAGAAAACGATGCAATGATGCACTTGTAAATGTATAAAAGGCTGCCGCAATTTGCCAGCATTGGCGGTTACCTTATATTTGCAGCCTCAAATTAAAATTTCAATTCACTTTTATGGCAAATACATCCGACATCACCCGTGGTATGATTATTAAAGTTGACGGCAGCTTATACAAAATTGTAGAGTTTGGCGAAAACAAAACGGCACGTGCAGCAGCCAAAGTATGGGCCAAGCTGAAGGGTGTTGACAATAACCGCTCGGTAGAACAAACCTGGAACAGTGGTGAAACCATTTACCCCATCCGTGTGGAGCGCAAGGAATTTCAGTTTTTATATAAAGATGATACTGGTTTTAACTTCATGAACAATGAAACCTTTGAACAATTAGTTGTGCAGGAGGCTTTGATTGATGCCCCACAATTTTTAAAAGATGGTGGCGAAGTTTCAATCCTTATTAATACAGAAACCGAACTACCCATGACGGTTGAATTACCCGATAAGATTGTAATGCTGGTAACCTATAGTGAACCTGGTATGAAAGGCGATACAGCTACCCGTACTTTAAAAGCTGCAACCATTGAAACAGGAGCTACAGTAATGGTTCCGCTTTTTGTAAATGAAGGGGAGTTGATCCGTATCAACACTAAAACTGGTGATTATGTTGAACGTGTAAAGGAGTAAAATTTTTTATCAATATTGAAAAGGGCAGTTTTTCAAAAACTGCCCTTTTTTAATTGAAAAGATGGATTTTTTGGGTCAAAATCAAACAAATTTGCCCTTTTTTTAAAAAAATCAGGAAAGTTCTGATTTTGAATTCCCTATCTTAGCCACCCGTTATAATTCTTCATTTTAAAACTAACGAACATGGATTTTAAACAAATTCAGGAGTTGATCAAAATGGTCAACAAATCCAACCTCAGTGAACTTACCATCGAAGAAAAAGATTTCAAGGTTACAATAAAACAAAAAGACGAGATTATTCAGCAAACTGTTATCTCCTCTGGTCAGTTTCAACCATCACAGAGCATGATGCAGGCACCAACACAAATGCAGGCCATTCCAGCAGCACAACCGGTAAATGTTCTCCCTGCTTCAAAACCAGCAGATGATACCAATAAATATATCACCATCAAAAGCCCCATGATCGGTACATTTTACCGCAAGGCCTCACCAGATAAACCGTTGTTTGCAGAAGTGGGTGATGAAGTAACTCCCGGAAAAGTAGTATGTATCATTGAAGCCATGAAGTTGTTCAATGAAATTGAAAGTGAAGTAAAAGGAAAGATTGTAAAAGTATTAGTGGAAGATCAATCGCCAGTTGAATATGATCAACCGCTATTCCTGGTAGATCCGAGTTAATTTGAAATAAACAGCCCCATGTTTTAACAAACAGGCAATTTTCAAATCTTCGAATTTTCAAATTTTCAAATTTCCTCCATGTTTAAAAAGATACTGATTGCAAACCGTGGCGAAATTGCATTACGCATCATTCGCACTTGCCGTGAAATGGGTATTAAAACGGTTGCTGTTTATTCTACTGCTGATAGAGAAAGTTTGCATGTAAAGTTTGCAGATGAAGCTGTTTGTATAGGTAAACCTGCCAGTTCCGAATCTTACCTCAACGTTCCAAATATTATTGCTGCTGCTGAAATCACTAATGCCGATGCTATTCATCCGGGTTATGGTTTTTTAGCAGAGAATGCACGGTTCGCAGAGATTTGTGGGCAAAATGGAATTAAGTTTATCGGTCCAACACCTCATCAAATCCGTTCAATGGGCGATAAGATCACAGCCAAAGAAACCATGATCAAAGCTGGAGTACCTGTTGTGCCCGGTGGTGGTG
>JAYUTS010000250.1:0-2646 GCA_043754995.1 Chitinophagaceae bacterium | reverse complement strand
TCGCTGATTTTTCAACTGCCATTTATCGTGCATACATCAGGCAGATAGGTGCAGGTGCTGTTGCTGCAGGAGGATTTATTACATTGATCAAAACCATTCCCACAATCATCTCTTCATTCAAAAGCAGTATTGGTTCTATGAAGAAACAGGAAGGCGAACCGGTAGAAGTAAAAAGAACAGAAAGAGATTTGAATATTAAAATTGTAGGCATTGGAAGTTTGGCTTTAATTATTCTCATGGCGTTAATGCCACAGGTTCCGGGAGAAAGTATCGGCAGTAAATTATTATTGGGATTACTCGTTGTCATCTTCGGAGCTTTCTTTGTAACCGTATCATCAAGAATTGTGGGTTTGATCGGTTCTTCCAACAACCCTATCAGTGGTATGACCATTGCAACTATCATGGGTACCTGTCTGATCTTTATTGCAGTTGGCTGGACAGGCAAAGTTTATGAACCAATGGCACTCGTTGTTGGGGGTATGATTTGTATTGCCGCCGCTAATGCAGGTGCAACATCTCAGGATCTCAAGACAGGTTATATTGTTGGAGCTACACCCAAACATCAACAGATTGCGTTGTTTATTGGTGCCATTGTTTCATCCATTGCTATTGGAGCAACCATTAAAATATTGGACAAACCAAGTGCTGAAATGTTAGCACAGGGAGTAACACACCTGATAGGCACAGATAAATATCCTGCACCACAGGGAACATTGATGGCCACACTCATTAAAGGAATCCTTTCGTTTAATCTTGACTGGCAGTTTGTTTTGGTTGGAGTGTTCATTGCTTTTACTATGGAACTATGCGGAATAAAATCATTAAGCTTTGCTGTTGGTTTATACTTACCCTTATCAACAACACTACCCATCTTTGCGGGTGGTGCCATTCGTGGGCTGGTTGACATGAAAAAGAAAAAAAGCGGTGAAGTATTAAGTGCAGAAGAAGAAGATCTTGGAAAAGGAAATTTATTTGCTACGGGTTTAGTTGCTGGTGGTGCATTAGCAGGAGTGCTGATTGCATTTTTCGCTGCTCCGGATGCAACACAGGGATTTTTGCAAAAAATAAATCTAGAACATGGATTAACGAATGCACTTTCCACTAATGGCTATTTTCTTTTAGGCACTGCTTTCTTTGTGTTCATGGGCTATACGCTTTATCGCATTGGAATAAAGAAAACAGAAAAGCTGAAGGATTAAGGTTTACCAGGTTTCACTAAAAGAAAAATGCCTCTAAACAGAGGCATTTTTTCATACAACTACTATGGAAAAACGGGTTAGAAAGTACAATTAAACGAGTCCGATAAATGAAGCTGCGGCTTTTGCCTGGCGCAACATAAAAAATTCTGATACAGGCTGTGTTGCAATTTGCTCATACAGATCGGTGTATTTTGCTGTGATGTTATTAATGCTGTATTTATAACGCATCTTCCAGCCATTGTTCACCAACTGATCACGGTATTCTTCATTCTCAATTACTTTTAAAATACCACGACGAATATCCAAACTATTATAAGGATTTACTTTACAGGCTGCATCTTCAGATATTTCATCCATGGGCGAAATGCGGCTGGTTACCAACGGACGACCCACAGCACATGCTTCCAATATAGGCAATCCAAAACCTTCATAGGTTGATGCAAACACGACCATATCACACAATTCATATTGCTGTTTCAATTCATTAAATGAAAGATTGGTATGGGTTTTAAAATCAATGTTGTTTTCCTGTAATGCAATTTGTGTTTCTACTTCCAGGCTGCCAATGATATGCAGTTCACAACTCAACCCTTTTAATGCAACAGCAAGGTTTTGAATATTTTTATTTTCTTTAGTGCCTATTTGAAGAATGCGTGGTTTCTGTGTATTGAATTTTTTAGGAACGAATTCAAAACGTGGATCAAAAAAATTGGGAACTACTTTTACTTTTTCTGCATTTACTCCGGTCAGTTTCACCAATTCCTTTTTTGTTTTTTCGCTGATGACTGTAATGGTGTTGGCCCGCCACATGGGCAATTGATACCAGAAAAATTTAAATATCCAGTATTTCAAATTCCGTTTGCTGTATTTGGTGAGGAACACACAATCATGAATGGTTAACAGCGTATTTCTTTTTTTCATGCCAAGTGAAACATAATGGATATCACCGGTGATGTGATTAACTGTTCCCTGATTAGCGCCCGATTTAAAAATATTGGAAAAAATATTGCGGATAGATGGTACCTCAACTTTCTTTGGGCTGAACTGCGACTGAGTTGCAACCTGAGCATACACATTATTAAAAAGTGATTCAATGCTGAAGGCATGAAGCCTTCTTTTGCGGAAGAAGTATGATACTTCCATAGGAATTGGCGATGTTTAGTTTCTCTTGATATTGGATGGACAATACAAATATAAACGTAGTATATGGCGTACACAATAGGAGTTTCCACCTAATATTTGTATGGTAATTTTACGAAGTGTTGGGTTGAACAATTGCCAGTGAGCCACCCATTGTGTGACCCACACATATCTATTAAATAAAATCCAATGGTTTGATCTGCTGTTTCAAAATAGCATCTGCATCAGCACCCAGCCATTTGTTTAACACCGTAGCATATACCTGTTTAAAATCTAATTGAAACTTTACATCGCCATCATCCAGGTT
>JAYUTS010000249.1:0-14560 GCA_043754995.1 Chitinophagaceae bacterium | reverse complement strand
TGAAATACAGCAGTACTATATTCCTTTTATGCATACTTATTTTTACATCTTCTTTAAAATGTAAAAAAAACCCGCCACCCCTTATAATTGATAATACTAAAAAATTACCCCCCGCCACACAGGAAGGTAAAAATACCTGTGGTTTTTTATTGAACGGTAAAGTGTGGGTGCCTAAAGGAAGTTCGGGGTTAAACTCAAACATGAGTTGGTATTACGATGAAGGTTTAAATAATGGAACATTCAATTTGATATGCAGGAGGTATGTTGCAAATGAAAACGTTACCACTTTTACAATTGCAATGAATCAATTTAATACTACAGGTCTTTATAAATTGAATAATATTGAATCAAGGATATCAATATTTACAAACAGTGATGTTGGCTGTATATATTTTTGGGATGATACTATTTCAAATCATAATTCATTTGTTAACATTACAAAATTTGATACACAAACCCGGATCATCGCAGGAAATTTTGAAGTAACTCATTATAAGCCCGGTTGCGATACGGTACGTATTACGCAAGGGCGCTTTGATGTGAAATATTAATCAACAAATTTTAAAAAATTACTTATGAGAAAGTATTTAGCCAGTGTATCACTGGCACTAACATTCTTTTGCCTTCACTTTTCAGCAAAAGCACAGGATGTACTGAGAACACAGCTTGATAATATTTTTCAAAACATAAACAAATCTCAAATACCATTTGGGTACTTAGAGGAGTATTAAAAAAGCCCCGACGATAAATGTCGGGGCTTTCAATTGATATGATTTGTTTAAAACGGAAGATCATCAGCAATATTATCACTTGCAACAGGTGGTTGTTCACTCATTGCCGGTGGTGCAGATGAACTTGCTCCTGAACTGTATCCCCCACCGCCATTGCTATCGGCACTGCGGCTGCCAAGCAATTGAACAGATTGCACTCTTAATGAAAGTGAAGCACCGCTTTTTCCATCCTGTGTTGTATAAGTTCTAACATCAGGTGCGCCTTCAACAAATACCTGTGTTCCTTTTTTAAGATAAGGGGCAATTCCTGTTTTGTCGCTCCAGTAAGCGCAATCAACCCAGGTTGTTTTTTCACGTTGAGCACCACTGCTGTCTTTAAATTTCTCCGTATGTGCAACAGTAAAATTCATCACATTCTTTCCATTCACTGTGTTAGTAACACAATCCTTTCCGAGGTTTCCGATAACTTGTAGCTTGATCATAATTTCATTTTTAATGCTGAATAATAATTAGTCGTCCAAAGTACATTTTTTTGGCTGAATATTCCAAGCTCAGATGCCGATCATTTTTCACAACCCGATTTGTCTTAAATTTGCAGCTTGTCTTTTATGAAAGGCCGGTAAAATTTATTGAATCATGAGCCGTAAAGGAAAAGTTTTGGTAGCAATGAGTGGCGGTATTGATAGTACCGTTACGGCTCTCATGTTACATCATGAGGGATATGAAGTGGTGGGCATTACCATGAAAACATGGGATTATGCCAGTAGCGGAACAGGGGCTAAGGGAAAGAAAGAAACCGGCTGTTGTAACCTGGATAGTTTTAACGATGCACGTGCAGCAGCAGTGCAGCATGGCTTTCCACATTATATACTCGACATAAGGGATGAGTTTGGCGGTTTTGTCATTGACAATTTTGTAGATGAATATCTTAATGGCCGCACACCCAATCCATGTGTGCTTTGTAACACCCACATAAAATGGCGTGCATTACTGAAAAGAGCTGACGCTATGAACTGCGATTTTATTGCTACCGGACATTATGCAAAAGTGCATCAACATGATAATGGTCGTTACGTCATAAGCAAAGGAGTTGATGAAACAAAAGATCAGAGTTATGTACTATGGGGTTTGCAGCAGGATTTGCTGCAACGAACATTGCTGCCATTGGGAGGCTATCGTAAAACAGAAATCAGGCAAATGGCGCTTGACTATGGCTATCCTGAACTGGCAAAAAAAGCAGAGAGTTACGAGATCTGTTTTGTGCCCGATAATGATTATCGGGGTTTCCTCAAACGCAGAGTAGAGGGATTGGAAGAAAGAGTAAACGGCGGAAACTTTGTGAATAAAGAGGGGAAGATTCTTGGTCAGCATAAAGGCTATCCTTTTTATACCATTGGTCAACGTAAAGGCCTTGATATTACATTCGGCAAACCGGTCTTTGTAACCGAGATCGTTCCTGAAACAAACACCATTGTTTTGGGCGATGAAGAAGACCTCAACAAAATGGAAATGAAAGTGGGTAAAATTAACCTGCTGAAATACGATACCATTACACCCGGTATGGAAGCCATTACCAAGATCAGGTATAAGGACAAAGGCACTTTATCCAACATCTTCCCTAATGAAGATGAAACGGTAACGGTGCGGTTTTATGAAGATGCCAAAGGCATAGCTCCCGGCCAAAGCGCAGTATTTTATGAAGGGGAGGAGGTGATTGGCGGTGGTATTATCATGCGCAAACCTGTTATCTGAAGCAATGAATTATAAAATAAATCGTTATTAAGGTACGCTAAGCGTACCTTTTTTGTGCACTGCTTGGCCCCGATCTGGAGTCTAAATAACACGAAAAACAAGAATCATTAACTAACTTAGCCGTAATGAAATTCAGTACTACCCATCCCGTTCTCATGAGAAAAACCTTTTTTGCACTCGTCCTGCTTGTTCTTTTCAGCGCCTGTAAAAGAACTGATTTACTTGAAACAATTACACTGCAAGAGATTGCTCCCATTAAAATTGGAAAGTATATTACTTACCGGGTCGATTCTTTGGTTTTTGTCAACTCGGGTAAAACGGTTGAAATTCACAGGTACCGCTTTCGCCACATTTTTGAAAGAGAAGTAAAAGATAATGAGAACAGACCTGCCTGGCTGGTAACAACATATATCAACGATTCATTAGGTAATGGCCCTTGGGTAGCCAGTGGCGTTTATATTGTTACCCCACTTGATAAGCAATTAGAAGTGAGCGAAAACAATCTGCGTGTGATCAAAATTCATTTGCCCGTTAAAGAAGGATTTAACTGGAAAGGGAATTCCTATTTACCCGATCGTCCTTATAACCCACAATATCCCATCAGTATAGATGGCAACATGAGTTTGTGGGAATTCACTTATGAATCAGTGAACCAAAAGGAAAAGATCGGTAATGTTGATATTGCTGATGTAAGTACCATTTCTCATATTGATGCATCTGAAAATGTTCCTATCCGCAGCGATACGGCATTTGCATCCCGTGAATTTTCTTTGGAAAAATATGCAAAGAATATTGGGCTTGTTTACAGGCAAATTGAACTGTGGGAAAATCAACCCCGCCCAAGAACAACCGGCAATCCACCCAACATCACCACAACCTATGATCCTGTACGGATTGGGTTTGGGGTGAAGATGTGGATGATTGACCATAATTAATTTGTAATTTGCTGTACGAATATCAAGCATGCAAAAACTCCTCATCCTGTTTTTTTTATTGTTTTCTTTCATCACCGATGGCTTTAGCCAATTTACCAAACGGGTAGTTTTTTTTACCGATAAGAATGAAACCCCATTCACACTAAGTAATCCATCTGCTTATTTATCTGCACGTGCTGTTGAACGAAGAACAAGATATAATATCGCAATTGACAGTACAGACCTCCCGCTTATTTCAAGATATGTTGACAGTATAGTGAAGTCCGGCGCTGTTACATTGCTTGGGAGATCAAGGTGGATGAACGCAGTGATGATTCAAACAAGCGATGCCAATGCTATTGCAAAAATCAACTCTTTCCCTTTTGTAAAATCAGTTGCAAATATTGCTTTACAAAGTAACACATCCATTACTCCTGATAAGTTTGCGCCCATATCTTCACCTCAAAACAATATTCCGAATCGTATTGAACAGGTGTTTGCCGATACATTTAATTATGGTTCATCGTCTAACCAGGTAAAAATTCACAAAGGCGAGTTCCTGCATAATATCGGTGCAAGAGGACAGGGAATGATCATGGCTTTTTTAGATGCCGGGTTCTTTGGTTATCTCACCAATCAATTCTTCGATAGTGCAAGAGTAAGAAACCAGTTTCTCGGAACATGGGATTTTGTAAGCGGCAATACAAGTGTAAATGAAGACAATTCACATGGCATGCAATGCTTTTCAACTGTAGCTGCCTACAGACCGGGAATATTTGTTGGCAGTTGCCCTGAATCAAAATATTTTTTATTAAGAACAGAAGACGTTGCTTCGGAACAGATGATTGAAGAATACAACTGGGCATTAGGTGCTGAGTTTGCAGATAGTGCAGGTGTTGATGTAATTTCTTCATCGCTTGGTTATACAACATTTACTGATCCTTCTTTTAATCATACCTATGCTGATATGAACGGCAATACAACTGTTGTTTCACGCATGGCCGATATGGCTGCGAAAAAAGGGATCCTTGTTGTAAATAGTGCAGGTAACGATGGTGCAGGTGCATGGAAATATATTGGCGCTCCTGCTGATGGCGATAGTGTGTTGGCAGTTGGTGCAGTTAACGGAAGCGGCGTCATTGCTGCATTCTCCAGTTACGGACCAACCAGCGACGGGCAAATAAAACCTGATGTGGTTTCTGTTGGTTCCGGCACCACTGTATCTACTATAAACGGCACTGTTGGCAGCAGCAGCGGCACTTCTTTTTCAGGTCCAAATATGGCAGGGATTGCAACCTGTCTCTGGCAATTGTTTCCGGAATATAATAACTGGAAGATCATTACAACATTACATAAAGCATCAGATAAATACACAACTCCTGGTGACCGCTATGGTTACGGTTTACCGAATATGAAAACAGCAGTTGGCATTTTGGTGAGTGACATTTCAAACATGACGGCAAACCTCAATAACTTAACAACCACAATTAACTGGAACAGTAAAGATATTTCAAGCATGCGTTATGATATTGAACGCAAGCTACCCGGTGAAGTGAGTTATACAAAAATTCAAACTGTCGCCATTACAGGTTCTGTTTTTGCCAACCGGAATTACCAATACCAGGATATACTTAATGGAACATCAACCGGCATTATCTCTTACCGTGTTAAACAGGTGCTTGATACAACCACCGCAACCTTTACTGAATTTGCCATTGATTCCGCAACTGTAAACTTGTTACCCACTTCTTTAAATGATATCAACAACCGTTCAAAATTGATTCAGGTATTCCCTAATCCTGCACAATCAATACTTACAATAAAGTTTAATGAAGAAAGGGCCATCGCCAACATGACCATTCAGATTTACAACACAAAAGGTCAATTGGTTTGGAAGCGGGACTACAATAAACCCAACGGTAACAGTACACAAACGATCACCGTCAGCAGTTTACAAAAAGGAAATTATATAATGGTAGTGCTGGAAAATGGAAAACAATACAGCGTAAAAGAATTTGTGAAGCAGTAGGCCTCACCTTTTTTTGAATAGTGCTGCAAACATAGTATCTGCTTTTACGTCATACCCTTTCAACAATTTCATTTCAATCAATTTCATCTCAGCATTTTCTTTGATGAAATGAACAACTCCTTCATTTTCCTTTTCAAATACAGAACAGGTAATGTATAAAAGAAAGCCATCCTTTTTTATATAAGGGATAATATTGGTTACAATCTTTTTTTGAAGCGAGGCGTATTCTTCAATTTTCTTTGCATTAAAGAAATGTAACTGTTCCGGTGTTCTTCCCCATGTGCCTGAGCCACTGCAAGGAACATCGGTGATGATTAAATCGTACAATGAATGATGTGATACAAATGACGCATCAGACAAATCAGCAACAAAGCTGTTATACTTTTTAATACCTGCTTCTTCAAACCGAGCTTGCAGGTTTGTAAGAATAGAATTACGGATATCTGATACCGTTAATTCAATATTTGGCATTAAATCATAAACCATCATCGCCTTTCCACCGCTTGCTGCACAACAATCCCAAACCCTGAGCGGAGTCGAAGGGTTTGGAAAAGAATTTCGAGCGGAGTCGAGAAATTCGCCCACACGTTGTGAACTATAATCCTGTACCACTGCTTCCTTGTTCAACACAATGACTTCTTCTACCTTAGTTGAATTAGGCACAGCAATGCATGTGTCATTCACCTGTGCAAAAGAAATACCTGCAGCTTGTAGTTTGCTCATTAATTTTTCCTGCTGCCCCGGCCTCATTCGTAAATAAAGATCAGGTTGAATCAAATGACTCAACGCAAATGCATTTGTATCAATTTCATTACTCAACGCTTCTGTAAAAGGGAAACCCTGTTCGGGATCATATGGATAATTAACAACTGATAATTTTGCATCAACAGTAAGACTTGCTTTTTCATTCCACTCAGGTTTGAGATTCAGTAGTATATCATTTCCCTCACTTGAACAAAGAAAAAGAGCTATCAACATCCGTTCTTCCATTGCAACCGTTTCAAACAATTTCCCTAACCTGAACCAGCAGTAACAGAGATGACTGATCTGTTTACGGTCTTTGCTGCCAAATTTTTTATTTGCACTGAATTGTTTTTTTGCAAAAGAAGCAAACGGTTCATTGCCTTTATAGGATGTGATAATTTCTTTAGCGGAATTAATGTAAGAATGGTAACGACTCATATTTGCAAAGAAAGGAATATTAAAATGCCGACTTGAAGATTGTTTTACTGTTCATCTGAGGTACAAAAAAAAGCGGTTGTAAAAATACAACCGCCCTATTGCAAGTAACCGTTAGAAGTCACTATGTGTCTTAAACTTCCAACAGAGTCTTTACAGGGTCTTTTCCAAAGAGCAACAGCTCCGGATTTTCCAGTAATTCTTTTACTCTAACTAAAAAGCTTACACTCTCTCTTCCATCTATAATTCTATGATCATAACTTAAGGCTAAATACATCATGGGCCGAACAATCACCTGTCCATTTACCGCCATTGGTCGGTCCTGAATTTTATGCATTCCTAAGATAGCACTTTGTGGCAAATTAATAATGGGTGTACTCATTAAAGATCCAAACACACCACCATTGGTAATGGTAAACGTACCGCCGGTTAATTCATCCATCGTTAATTTATTATCTCTTGCTTTACCCGCCAGTTCAACCACTTTCTTTTCAACATCCGCCATACTCAAACTTTCTACATTGCGGATAACCGGAACTGTTAAACCACGGGGAGTTGACACAGCGATGGAGATATCTGCATAATCATGATAAACCAATTCTTCTGCATCAAGGTAAGCATTCACTGCAGGCCATTCACTTAATGCAATGGCACATGCTTTTGCAAAGAAGCTCATGAAACCAAGATTAACACCATGCAGTTCTTTAAACTTGTCTTTATACTTTGTTCTGATTTCCATAATTCGACCCATGTCCACTTCATTGAACGTAGTTAACATGGCCGTTGTATTCTTGCTTTCCACCAGGCGACGACTTATGGTTTTACGCAGGTTACTCATCTTCTCCTTACGTATGTTACGACTGTTTAACCCACTTCCATTAAATGATATCTTACCGGGATTAGAAATAGCCTGCAATACATCTTCTTTCAAAATTTTTCCACCACTGCCCGATGCTTTGATGGTTTGCGGATCAACTTTCTTATCTGCAATAATAGCAGCAGCAACGGGTGTTGCTTTGATATCGTTGGGCACAGCAGTAACAGCAGAAGTTGTTCCCTCTTTTTTGTTTTCAGACTTTGTTGCTTTCTTTTCTTCCTTTACTTCTTCTGTTGGTTTTGCTTCTGCTGTTGCAGGTTTTGTTGCTGCTTCATCAATCTGGCAAACAACATCACCGATTTTAATGGTATCGCCTTCTTTAGCACCCTGCTTCAAAACACCAGGCTGTTCAGCGCTTATTTCAAAAGTTGCTTTTTCGCTTTCCAGTTCGGCGATCACTTCATCTCTTTCAACCCATGCACCATCAGGTTTGGTCCATTTTAATAATGTTACTTCGCTGATGGATTCGCCTACCACGGGAACTTTTATATCAATCATAATAAACCGGTTTCAATTTCGAAAATAATATCTCTAACTAACAAATATGCAAATTAAATAGAAAAAGCAGTATCAATAATTTCGGCTTGCTCCTGCTGATGCACTTTATTATAACCTGTTGCCGTTGATGCAGAAGCCTGCCTGCTGATAACGCCAAAGTTGATACTCTTTAAATTCATTTGCAGGAACCAGGCTGCACCCATATTCAATGGCTCTTCCTGTATCCAGAACCAGGTAGCTTTATTATACTTTGCGTACAAAGCTTCCAATTGCTGTGCAGGCAAAGGATAGATCTGTTCCAAACGAATGATGGCAATATCAGTTTTGTTTTCTTTTTGTTTTCTTTCTGCCAGGTCGAAATACATTTTACCACTGCAGAAAAAAACTTTCTTTATTTGTGTTGGATCGGGATTGGCTGGATCATCAATCACTTCTTTAAAACCGCCCTGCAAAAATTCTTCTTTCAATGAATAAGTACCCGGGTGACGAAGATTGGCCTTGGGTGAAAAAATGATCAATGGTTTACGGAAGGGCCATGCAATTTGGCGGCGTAATGCATGAAAGAAATTAGATGAGGTGGTAATATTTACAATCACCATATTCAATTCCGCACACATTTGTAAAAACCGTTCCATTCTTGCACTGCTATGCTCAGGACCTTGTCCTTCATAACCATGCGGCAGCAACATGGTAACAGCATTCATCCTGTTCCATTTTTGTTCACCTGCAGCAATAAACTGATCGATCATGGTTTGCGCACCATTACAAAAATCGCCAAACTGCGCTTCCCATAAAACCAATGCATTGGGGTTAGCCATAGAATAACCATATTCAAAGCCAAGCACCGCATATTCACTCAACAATGAATTATAAATTCTGAAAAGACCCGAAGCCCCTTCAATTTTATCGAGTCTATTGTAAGGAAGGTTGGTTACCTCATCCTGCAACACTGCATGGCGATGACTGAACGTACCACGACGGACATCCTGCCCGCTCATCCGTACATCTTTTGCTTCGAGCAATAAACTGGCATAGGCCATTAATTCACCAGTTGCCCAATCAATTTTATTTTCTGCTTTGTATAATTTTATTTTTTCCTGGATGATCTTCTCCACTTTTTTCAATGGCTTAAAATCATCGGGCCATTTCATGATCGATTGAAATAGTTTTTCGAAATCGCTTTCACTGATGGCCGTAACAGGTGATTGCTGAAAATCTTCAGGAGTTGCTTTGCGCAAACTCTTCCATGCTAATTCAGGAGGTTGGTAATGATATGGAAGCGGATTTTGTTTTACGTCGTCCAAACGTTCCTGCAAATCGCTCCAGAATTTTTTCTCCATTTGCTGTGCCAATTCTTTGGCATCTGTTTCTCCATGCTGCAACAGATAATTGGTATATACTTCCCTTGGATCGGGATGTTTATCAATTAACGCATACAATTGCGGTTGTGTAAACTTGGGATCATCGCCTTCATTGTGCCCGTGTTTGCGATAACAAACCATATCAATAAACACATCGCAATTAAATTTCTGGCGATAATGGGTTGCAATTTCCACACATTTTACAAC
Organism: Chitinophagaceae bacterium; assembly: GCA_043754995.1. Classification (GTDB taxonomy): domain Bacteria; phylum Bacteroidota; class Bacteroidia; order Chitinophagales; family Chitinophagaceae; genus Lacibacter. The sequence goes on along the minus strand of JAYUTS010000249.1, from coordinate 5,012 downwards.
AGCTTCCGCATCATCGCCATTTACATGGAGCACCGGTGCCTGCACCATTGATGCAAGCGAAGTACAATAATCAGAACTTCTTGCATCATCAAAATCAGTCGTAAAACCAATCTGGTTATTGATAACAAAATGAATGGTGCCCCCTGTATAATATCCATCCAGTTCACTCATCTGCAAGGTTTCATAAACTACACCCTGTCCTGCAACAGATGCATCACCATGTATTAGGATGGGAAGAATTTTATCAAAGTCACTTTTATACATGATGTCAGCCTTGGCCCTGCTGAAACCAACCACCACCGGATCAACTGCTTCAAGGTGCGAAGGGTTAGGCATCAATTTCAAATGAATAGTTTTATCATTGATGGTTTGCACCTCACTGCCATAACCCATATGATACTTCACATCACCACTGCCCATTGTTTGATCGAGCTTGGCTGTTCCTTCAAACTCACTGAAGATCTGCTCATAGGTTTTACCCATGATATTGGCCAGTATATTTAAACGGCCACGATGTGCCATACCAATCACTACTTCCTGTACATCATGATCTGCAGCGGTATTAATAATAGCATCCAAAGCAGCAATGGTTGTTTCGCCACCTTCTAATGAAAAACGTTTTTGACCAACATATTTTTTATGCAAAAATTCTTCAAACATTACACCCTCGTTCAACTTCTCCAGTATTCGTTTTCTTTTGATCAATGACAATGGCTGATGAAATTCTTTTTCCATTGCATTGGTAAGAAAATCAACTTTTGTTTGATCGCTGATATATTTAAATTCAATACCTACATGCGATGCATAACATTTTTCGAGATGGGCCTGAATGGCACGTAAAGTGGTTGTACCCAAACCAATCAACTGGCCGGCATGAAATTCTTTATCAAGGTCAGCTTCAGTAAAACCATAAAATGCCAGTTCAATATTTGCACCACGATCTTTGCGTTTACGGATAGGATTTGTTTTGGCCAGTAAATGACCTTTGTTTCGGTATCCCAGCATCATACGGTAAGCTTTTACTTCACCCATCCAGTCAATACCAGGTGTTGCTGCGGTGCTGGCAGAACCAGTGGCTTCTTTTTCTGGGGCCGTACTGAGCGAACCTGTCCCGTCTTTTACGGGAGTCGAAGTGCCGTTTTGTTTCACCGATGAAACAGCAAAATCAAACCCCTCAAAAAATTTTTTCATTTCGGGGTCAACACTTTCGGGGTCTTTTACAAAATCATTGTATAAACTTTCGATGTATTGAGGATGTGAACCAGTGATGTATTGAAAATCTTTCATACTAAAAATTACTGTAGTGAAGGATTGCAAATATCGGCTGTTTTGATTACAGGCCAAGCGGCATCCCTGTTTCTTTTTTTAGTTGATTTTTGATTTCGTTGGCACATTAAATTCATCCTGTGTTGTACTTTCATGTCTTAAATGAAATTTACAGATGAATATTATTCTGCTTCTGTTTAGTTTTTTGTCTTTCGGACCGCAATCAAAAAAAGAGATTCAACAAAAACCAACGTCTGTTAATCAACCGACGACAGATAGTCTTGATATCAAGATCGGGCAACTGATCATCTTTGGCTTTTACGGAACGGCCGTTAATAAAAATGACCTGGTATATAAAGCGGTGCAGGAAGGAAAAATAGGCAGCCTGTTGATCTATGGCCGAAACCTGGCACCACAAAAAACAGGTGATGCCCTGAAACTATTGATCGATGAATACCAAAAAGCAGCAACCATTCCACTGTTCATCAGCATTGATCAGGAAGGAGGAAAAGTAAACCGGTTGAAACCAGAACTCGGCTTTCCACAAATGCCATCGGCGGAATGGCTGGGAACAATGAACAACCCAGATACCACAAAGTTTTATGCTGATAATATTGCTTACACCCTATCAAGACTGGGTATTAATTTAAACTATGCCCCGGTTTTAGATGTGTTGAACCGTAACTGCCCTGTGCTGGGTGCAAGAGAACGTTGCTTTTCAGCCGACCCGGATATTATTACCAAACATGCCGGCATCACTATTCAAAGCCATCATTACTTTAATGTAAAAACGGTGGTCAAACATTTTCCCGGTCATGGCAATGCACTGGCCGATTCACATTTAGGCGTGGCAGATGTAACCAAAACTTGGCAACCTATTGAACTGCTCCCCTATATGCGTTTGATCAAAAGCGGAAAGGTGGATGCAATCATGACCGCACATATCGTCAACGGAAAGCTCGATGCTTCTTTGCTTCCGGCCACTTTATCTAAAAAAATCATGACGGGTTTGCTGCGTGATAGTCTTGGTTTTAAAGGAGTTATTTTCAGCGATGATATGCAAATGAAAGCCATCAGTGAGCAATACAGCCTGGAGCAATCCATTTTCAAAGCAATGGAAGCAGGGGTTGATGTACTCATGTTCAGCAATAATATTCCGGGAGTAAGCGCTTACGAACCCAATAATATCCATGCCATCATTAAAAAACTGGTGACCGGTGGAAAGATCCCAATGAGCCAGATCAATGTGTCCTATCAGCGGGTGATGGAGTTAAAAGCAAAGAAATTCTCATAGAAGAGAAAGGCATAATCCACATTTTGAGGTTTTTTGGGGGAAACGAGGCCTGTTTTCTGTAAAAAAACTCCTGATTGAACATGATAAACTCAACTTTTCCCCTACCTTTGCCGTCCGAAAAATTAAGATATGGCAAATCATAAGGCTACCAAAAAAGATGTTCGTCAGAGTACAAAGCGGAGAGATCGTAACCGTTATTACGGTAAAACAACCCGTAATGCCATTCGTGACCTGCAGGAAATTAAAACAGGGAAAGAAGCAGGCGACAAATTAGTTACTGTTGCTTCCATGATTGATAAATTAGCAAAGCGTGGTGTAATTCATAAAAACAAAGCTGCTAACTTAAAGAGTAAATTGACTAAGAAAGTAAATACATTGGCTAAATAAGAAATTGAGATATTCTCATAGGAACCCGTTCATTTTTTGAACGGGTTTTTTATTTGCTGATCATTTTCCGGTAAACAGCTTTGTTATTTTCTGTAACAACAAGCAGGTATGTTCCATTGCCTAACTGCAGGTTGTTGAGCTGGAATTGTTTTTGATGAATTGTTTGCAACGCTTCCCTGTATACAAGTGCCCCCTTCTGATCATAGATGCTGAACACAGGTTTCTTCAACACTTCATTACTGCTGATGGTTAACTGTTGTACAAACGGGTTGGGATAAACCTGTATGCCAAGATTATTTTCATTGAGATCCTGAACGGAAGTTGCTGCCGTAACAACAAATGGATAGTTCACTGTTTGACTGTTATAGGTTACATTGAAATTCCAGCTTCCGGTTGGCGCATCAGATGGAAGTGTGAAATTCCACCACCACCAGCTTGCTGCAAATGAATTGGTGAAATTTTGATTCCATGTTTGATAGACAGAATTATCCGGCCTTGTAACTGTATAAACAGCTGTTGTTGCATTTAATTGATCGGCATAATAAGCCGTAAAATAAACGGTTTGCCCTTGCACAAACTGGTTGCTTTCATTAGTGATTTCTAACGTAGGGCAAGTACCAAAATTCGTTACTGCTGTTTGTGTTTGAATACGATTGATGGTTGGCGCATAATAAGGCCGTTGATTCTGCCACCAACTGGTGGCCCCGTTTAATAAATTACAGGGCCCTGCATAGGCATCAATCAAGTTTGTTCTTGTATAAGGCTGTGCTTTATAAATTTCAAAATGTAAATGTGGCCCGGATGAGTTACCGCTGCTGCCAACTATTCCAAGAAACTCTCCTTTACTAACGGTTTGGCCTACCGTTTTTGCTGTTAAACTGTTTTTCTTCATATGACCATACCATGTAACCGATCCATCAGGATGTTGCAGGTACACTGCATTCCAGTTACAACCGGTACAGAAAGCACAACTCTGATCATTGTTCCCATCACTCTTTGACAGGATCACTCCATCCGCCGCTGCTATGATCTGCACCTGGTCACGGTCCTGCATCAAATTATCAAAGGGCCATAAAAAATAATCAATACCCTGGTGATTGTATCCTGCATTTGAGTCGTACGATCTTGTACCACAGTTGTAATCACTGATCAGGTTGGGGAAACTAACATTGTGATCAACATAGTTTGAAATACCAAAAAAACTAGGATAGTTAAAAGAAGGTGATTGCTTTAATGGAAAATCAAACAACACAATGGTGGGCGAAAATGTTTGTGGCAAAATGCCCTGCCTTTTCAACTCCGCAGTATTTTTTTCCAGCTCAGCTGCAATAGCTGCGTATTGTGCAGGACTGAGACAAGCAGATTTTGAAAGCACATATTCACCACCACCCTGCTGCATGTTCTGTGCAACAGCAACCATACATAAGAATGTAAAGCCGGTGATAAAAAGAAAGCTCCTCATAGCGGTTTAGTTTTAGCAGTTTGAAGATAGTTCCTTTACTTTTAAGGACTAAAAAATATTATCACATGAGATTGTTGTTTACTGTTCTGTCGCTTGTATTTCTTTCAATCATCAGCAATGCACAACTTCCTGTTACCCGTTACGAAACATCTAAGGGAAAAGAAAGTGTTACGTACTATGAAGCTGTGCAGGCTTGGAAACAGATCGATAAAGTTTCACCCATTGTATCGATGCTCACCATGGGTGCTACAGATGCCAATGAACCCTTGCACCTGGTATTGGTGAGCAGCGATCAAAGCTTTAAACCACAACAATGGCAGGACAAAAACAAAGTGGTGATCCTTATTAACAATGGTATTCATCCCGGCGAACCCGATGGTATTGATGCAAGTATTTCGTTGGTAAAAGATCTTGTATCTGGTAAAAAGAAATTAGCTCCCAACGTTGTACTCGCCATAATCCCTGTTTATAATATTGGTGGCAGTTTGAACCGCAGTGCGTTTTATCGTGTAAGCCAGGATGGCCCGACAGAAAAAGGTTTTCGTGGCAACTCACAAAACTTTGATCTCAACCGTGATTTTATTAAGAACGATACAAAAGAAG
>JAYUTS010000248.1:0-5890 GCA_043754995.1 Chitinophagaceae bacterium | reverse complement strand
GAGTGAATGTAAAACTCACTGATCTGAGCCAATATCGTATTACTGATCTCCCAAAAGAAGAATTCTTTTTTGTAGTGATCAGCACACAGGGTGAAGGTGAACCTCCAATACCTGCAAAGAAATTTTATGAATATATTCATGAAAACCAATTATCGCTTCCCAATTTAAAATTTAGTGTGTTGGCATTGGGCGATACTTCTTATCCTATGTTTTGCAAAACAGGTGAAGATGTAGATGCTCAGTTTATAAAGTTTGGTGCAAAGCAGGTAGTGCCTCTGCAAAAATGTGATGTGGATTATGAAGAAGATGCAAAGTTTTGGTTTGAAAAAGTATTGCAGGTAGTGGAAAATCAAACTGCAATTCCTGCAACAGTTACAGCAACTGCCCCTGCAAAGAAAACATCCGGTAAAAAATATTATAATGGTACTGTTCTTACAAATATCAATTTGAATGATCGTGGATCGAATAAAGCCACATATCATATTGAAATAGGTACTGATGAACCACTTGCTTATGAGCCGGGGGATACACTTGGCATTGTGCCAAAAAACAGGGCTAAAGTTGTTGAACTCATTTTATCACTCACTGGTATTGCGGCTGATAAAGTAATTGAAACAGCAAAGGCAACTGCAACAGTTACAGAATTACTTACGCATAACCTGAATATCTGTTACCTGTTATCATCCACCATCAAAAAATATGCAGCACTTGTACAACAGGAAATTCCTGATACAAGAATGGATTTGGTTGACCTGTTACGTATTTATCCTGTAAAAGATGCTGCACAATTCGAGGAAGTGTTGAAACTCTTAATGCCGATTGCACCACGTTTATATTCGATATCATCTTCACCGGCAGCGCATGGTGAAAATGAAATTCATATCACGGTAGCGAAGAATGCATTTTTATCGCAGGATGAACAACACTATGGTTTGTGCAGTGAATTTCTTGGTGATCTGCCTGTAGGTTCAACAATTACCTTCTATATACACAAGGATAAAAATTTCAAATTACCTGCTGCTGATAAAGATGTGATCATGATAGGCCCGGGTACAGGTGTTGCTCCTTTCCGTTCATTCCTTGCAGAAAGAGATGCAACAGGTGCAGGCGGAAGAAACTGGTTCTTTTTTGGTGAGCAACATTTCATCACTGATTTTTTATATCAAACAGAAATACAGAGCTATGTTGAAACAGGCGTGCTCACCAATATCAGCCTTGCTTTTTCAAGAGATCAACAGGGAAAAATATATGTGCAACATCGCATCAAAGAAAAAGCAGGTGAATTCTTTCAATGGATCGATAGCGGTGCTTCTGTTTACATCAGCGGTACGAAAGATCCCATGAGTAAAGATGTGGAACAAACATTACTGCAGCTCATTGAAGAACATGGAAACAAAACAAGTGAAGAAGCGCAGCAATACATCGAGCAATTGAAAAAAGAAGGTCGCTACGAAAAGGATGTGTATTAGCCCCATCCCGACCTTCCCCTGTAGGGAAGGCCACCAACACACAGCCCTTGCTTTTCGAAAAAAGTAATCGGTATCGATCTTAATAAAATATTAAACAAGGTTATAATTGTTCCTAAGTAATTCATAGAAATATATGTCAGAACAGAATCAAAATATTGATAATAAGCCGGGTCTCCCTCTCCCTGGGAGAGGGAATAAGGGAGAGGTCTTATCACCTGTTGAGCGGATCAAAACTTCAAGTAATGGTTTAAGAGGAACGTTGAAACAAAGTCTCGATAACCAACTCACAGGTGCATTATATGAAGATGATCAATCGTTGATCAAATTTCACGGCATGTACCAGCAGGATGATCGTGACCGGAGAGAGGAACGTACAGCAAAGAAGCTGGAATGGTTGTATTCATTTATGATCCGTTTGCGTTTGCCCGGTGGTTTTTTAACACCTGAACAATGGACCGGTATGCATCATGTTGCCGGAGAACATACAACAGGCACTATTAAGATCACTACAAGACAAACGGTACAGTTGCATGGTATTTTAAAATCGCATGTAAAGCCAACCATTCAATCGTTCAATACATTTCATTTAGATTCAATTGCAGCTTGTGGCGATGTAAACCGTAACGTAACATGCAGTGCACATCCAAAAGAATCACCTATTCACGAGGAAGTATTTGCATTTGCAGATAAGCTCAGTGTAATGGCTTTGCCTAAAACAAGAGCATATTATGATATCTGGCTCGATGAAGAACAACTGGTTGATAAAAATGAAGAAGATCCATTGTACCAGGATCGTTACTTACCACGCAAGTTTAAAATTGGTATTGCTATTCCTCCAAACAATGATGTGGATATATTAACGAACGATGCAGGGTTGATTGCAATCATTGAAAACAATCAACTCATTGGTTTTAATATTGCTGCGGGTGGAGGATTAAGTTCAACACATGGAAATCCTGCAACCTATGCAAGACTGGCTACTGTGTTGGGTTTTGTGTCAACAGAAAATGTATTGAAAGCCGTGTATGAAGTAATGACCATTCAGCGTGACTATGGCAACCGTGCCGATCGTAAACTGGCAAGATTGAAATACACGATTGATAAATTAGGTGTTGAGCCTTTTAAAGCTGAATTGGAAAAACGCTGCGGTTTTGAACTTGAAGAAACTAAATCTTACAACTTTACTTCACGTAAAGATCATTACGGCTGGCAGCAAAACCATGAAGGCAAATGGTACTTCACAGTGTTTGTTGAAAATGGAAGAGTATTGGATGATAAAAAGATTGCTTTGAAAACAGCTTTATATGAAATTGCGCAAACAGGTAAAGCCAATTTTCGTTTTACCGGTAACCAGAATGTGATCCTTGCTGATATTGCTGAAGCTGATAAACCAATCATTGAAGCATTGCTGAAACAGTTTGGCATAGATGAACATACAACTGATGCAAGTGCATTAAGAAAGAATGCTATGGCTTGTGTGGCATTTAATACATGCCCGTTAGCATTGGCCGAAGCACAACGTTATCTGCCATCATTGATTGATAAAATAGAACCTCTCCTGGCAAAACATCAATTGCAGCAGGATGAAATTGTGTTGCGTATGACCGGTTGCCCTAACGGTTGCGGACGTTCTCCTGCTGCAGAGATTGGATTTGTTGGAACTGCGTATGGACAGTACAACTTACATATTGGCGGCGATAGAAAAGGTGAGCGGTTGAATACAAAATATAAAGACAGTTTAAACGAAGAAGAAATTCTAGCAGCATTAGATGAGTTGTTTGAAGTCTATTCAAAAGAACGAAACAGTGGCGAAACGTTTGGCGATTTTTCACAACGTAAATGGATATTGAATTAACGCTTGAAAAAAGTTGTAACAATAGCATTTGTTTTACTGTCTGTTTACGGATACAGTCAGGAACCGGCTTCTGAGCTTTGGTTTTCTGCTACTGTTCCTGTTACATTTGGCAAAGCCAAAAACTGGCAATGGCATAATGATGCAGGTTACCGAACCAATGGTATCAGTATAATGCCGCACCAGTATCTCTATCGCACCGGCATTCGGAAATTTTTCTCCGAACAATGGAGTGCTGCAACAGGTATTGCGTTTTTTTCAACAAGAGTCAGCTATCAGAAAGCAGATCATGAATTTGGAAACGAATACAGGCTGTGGCAGGAAGTAAATCACCAGTATAATATATTTCAGCAATTGAGTTTACAGAATCGTTTGCGGATTGAGCAACGTTTTTTTGAAGCAATAACTGACAGAGATGCTTACAACGCATTGCGGTTCCGTTACCGTGTTGGGTTCACACAAAAGCTTTCTGCAAAATGGAGTGTACAATTGGCAGATGAGTATATGCGTCAATTACAGCAGGATCATTTTTTGTTCAATCAAAACAGGGTGATGCTTACAGCTCAACGCCAGTGGAATAAGGATGTGCTGGTACAGGCAGGTTATATGTGGCTGTTGCGCTCTTCTTCATCGCAACATATTTTTACTATCTCATTTCAAAAAGCTATTACAATTGATGGAAACAACAACTGAAACAGATAATAAAAATAAACTGTACCCGGTTTTCCTGAAACTGGAACAGTTAAAGATACTTTTGGTCGGTGCCGGAAATGTGGGGCTGGAAAAACTGCATTCATTATTGGCGAATTCACCCGAAGCTAATATTACAATTGTAGCGCCAGTGGTAAAAGAGGAGGTGCGAAAGCTGGTATGGCGGCATCCTTCCTGTACGATTATACAAAGAGAATTTGAAGAAGCAGATATACAGCAGAAAGATCTGCTGGTACTTGCAACAGATAACCGGAAACTTCATGAGGATATCCGTGTGCTGGCAAAAGAAAAAGGTATTCTCATCAACGTGGCAGATACACCTGAACTCTGCGATTTTTATCTTGGCAGTATTGTACAAAAAGGGAATCTGAAAATTGCTATATCAACGAATGGTAAATCACCTACCGTAGCCAAACGAATCAAAGAAGTATTGAATGATGCTTTACCAGGTGAGCTGGATGAAGTAATTGAAAATCTTCACCAGGTTCGGAATAAACTGAATGGGAATTTTGAATACAAAGTGAAGAAGCTGAATTCCATCACCAAAGTTTTAATTGAAAAAGACAGGGTTGGTACAGAGCGGCAATGGAAAAAGATTGCTACATATTCATTGATTGCATTTGCCTTTATGTTGATTGGTCATTTTATTTTTTCCTATATACCATTCGGACAAATAGCAACAGATACGGTTGCCTGGTATAAAACACTTGATAAAAATTTTCATTGGCTTATGCTGGCCGGTTTTCTTGCACAATTGGTTGATGGTGCATTAGGGATGGGTTATGGTGTTACGAGTGCAACAGTATTATTATCAGCCGGTGTAAGTCCTGCAATCATAAGCGGAAGTGTACATACGGCAGAAGTATTTTCAAGCGCAGCCTCAGGTTATAGTCATTACAAGTTTGGAAACGTCAATAAAAAATTATTCAAAGCGTTAGTTATACCCGGCGTTATCGGCGCCATCTTAGGTGCTATCCTTCTTACCTGGTTGGGGAATGCCAATGCAGTATGGTTAAGAGGCTTACTGGCCTGTTATACATTATTTTTAGGTGTAAAATTTCTCATCAATGCATTCAGAGAACAACGTCAGCAAAAGAAATTCAAACATTACAGTGCCCTTGCGGGTGCTGGTGGTTTTTTAGATTCGTTTGGTGGCGGTGGCTGGGGGCCGTTAGTAACAACAACACTTATTAACAAAGGAAGAAGTCCTAAATATGTAATTGGCTCAGTGAGTTTAACCGAGTTCTTTGTAACATTGGCAAGTGCTTTTACTTTTTTCACCTTGCTGGGAGTGAGTCATTGGCAGGTGATTGCAGCATTAATAATCGGAGGGTTGGTGGCAGCACCCATTGCAGCTAAGCTGACCGGCAAAATGCCAAAGAAAACAGCTTTCTTTTTACTTGGGTTACTTGTCATTATCTGGAGCATAAGAATTCTGATAAAAGTAATTTGATGATTGATTGCAATTGCCTGTTGGTAATTGAAATAATTCACATGTAATCGTTTGTTTGTAACAACCATTTTAAGAATGAATATTCCAATTGCTTTCTCTTTCCTGCAAAGCCTTTCCCCCGTAACTTCGCAGCTCATTCAGAAGAACAAGTAAAACGTTATGAAGAAGCGACATCCGCAAACGGAAGCCATCCGGTTACAAATGAACCGAACCAACGAAAAGGAACACAGTACACCTTTGTTTTTAACCAGCAGTTTTGTGTATGATTCTGCAGAAGATATGGCAGCAGCTTTTTCAGATGACAGTATTGATGTAAATATCTATTCCCGTTTTTCCAATCCAACGGTTGATGAATTCATCAATAAAATTGCCGCACTGGAAGGTGCTGAAGAAGGCATTGCCACC
>JAYUTS010000247.1:0-5956 GCA_043754995.1 Chitinophagaceae bacterium | reverse complement strand
CCCGTTTGAGCTTCTAACCTCAACCGTGCATCTTTCGCAATTTTACCGCCCTTTTTTCCTGCTGCTGCATTTTTCATAACACCCTTTGCCTGTTCGGTTTCAGCAATTTGTCTTGTACTCAATTCTGCCAATGCGGTGAAAATAAGTTCTGCTTCACTCATGTGATCTCTCAGGTTTTGCGTTCTTAAACCTTTTAAGTCTATATGTTTTTTCACTGTTAAACCAGTCCACTCCTGATGAATAATATTGGTGAGGTATGCAAACTCATCTGCTTTTTCTACACCGCTTTCTTTCCAGTAATCAGTTAATTTATTTCGGGTTTCCTGTCCCGTCATTCTTTGCTGTATCCACTTTTCGCTTCTGCCCAATTGTTGCCAGTTCTCCCTTGCACGTTCAATGCTTTGTTCGGGGTTGGCTATTTCCTGCATACGTTCGTAACCTACTTTGGCTAACCATTGTTTAAATGGTTCGGCTTTTGGGGATGGTATGGATTGGATTAAACGAAGCAAATCTTTTGTATCCAAACAATCTGTTGCATATTTTTTACCGTCAGATGCTTCAAATTTCAGTTGTACGATTCTTTCGTACAACTGACTTCCCTCTTTGGTTAGCTTCTTCTTTAAATCACTCCAATATCTTTTAGGTATGCTGCTTCCGGTTAAGATTTCAATTACATCAATTACTGAAAAATACCATTGTTCGTTTTCATTATTCCAATAAGTACGCACCTGTTTGCTTTCAAATAATTTTATGTTTCCCATATAGCAATGTTTGCAATAAAGGTAATAGTTTTTGCTAAATTGTTTAGCTTTTAAGAAATTCTATTAAGGCTTATGTTGATAAGCCATTAAAGCGAAAAGGAAGAATTAGCGCTTCGTAACACGGCGAGTCAGGCAATTAAACACATGTCCAGAGTCGAGACTCGCCTGAGGACAAAAATATATCATGATTTTTAAGTGACCTAGCAGTTATTGATCGCCTTATTAAACAAAAGTGAACTATCTATTTTAAATTAATTTTAAGCTGTTGTGCCAAAACCTTTACATCCCCGCAAAATGCTGATGGAAATAAGGAATCGTTTCAATCCCTTTATAAAAATTAAAGATGTCGTATTTCTCATTCGGGCTATGGAGGTTATCGCTGTCTAATCCAAAACCCATGAACACTATTTTTATACCTAACTCTTCTTCAAATAATGCACAAATGGGAATACTTCCACCACCACGAACCGGAATAGCATCCTTGCCAAATGTATCTTTTATTGCTGCCGCTGCTGCTTTATAGGCTTTGCTGTCAACAGGCGTCATGTAAGGCTCGCCACCATGATGTTCATGTGCATTGACTGTTACACCGGCAGGTGCTATGCTTTTGAAATAGCTCAATAATTTTTCTGTAATAACTGTTGAGGATTGATTAGGTACCAACCTTGCAGAAATTTTTGCAAATGCTTTGGATGGCAATACGGTCTTAGCACCTTCACCTGTATATCCACCCCAGATACCATTTACTTCCAGTGTTGGCCGGATACCTGTGCGTTCATTAGTTGTAAATCCTTTTTCGCCCCAGAGTGCAGTAATACCCAGGTCAGTTTTGAATTCCTCTTCATCAAAAGGTGCTGCGGCCATCAACTTGCGCTCTTCAGGAGTTGCTTCCGCCACATCATCATAAAAACCGGGGATGGTAATATGATTGTTTTCATCATGACAACTTGCAATCATCGTTGCAAGAACAGTGATGGGGTTGGCAACGGCTCCACCATACACACCACTGTGGAGGTCACGGTTGGGGCCGGTTACTTCCACTTCAATATAACTCAGTCCACGTACACCAATGTCAATGGAAGGGTTTTCCATGCTGATCATAGCCGTGTCGCTGATCAATACCACATCGGCTTTCAACAATTCTTTATTTTCTTTTACAAAAGTTGCAAGATTCGGGCTGCCTACTTCTTCTTCCCCTTCAATACAAAATTTAATATTCGTGCAGAGCGAATTGGTTTGAACCATTATTTCCAATGCTTTTACATGCATGTAGAATTGTCCTTTATCATCGCAGGCACCACGGGCATAAATTTTTCCGTCTTTGATCAGTGGTTCAAAAGGCGGACTGTTCCATAAGTTCAGCGGATCGGCCGGCTGCACATCATAATGACCATAGACCAATACAGTTGGTTTGGCTGGATCAGTCATCTTTTCACCATACACTACGGGGTGTCCGGCAGTGGGATAAATATCCACTTTATCTGCACCAGCTTCCAGCAAACGTTGTTTTACTGCTTCGGCACAAGTAACCATATCGGCCTTGTGTTCTCTTTTTGCACTGATGGAGGGGATGCGTAACAGATCAAGCAATTCATTAAGGAAACGGTCTTTATTTTTTTCCTGGTAGTCTTTCCAAGCCTGCATACTCGTTAATTTGTGATTTGAGGTTGAACAATAAATTGGGTTACGAAAGTAGGATTTTCAAGGGAGTTAAAGGGTACTAAAGTTGCTTTAGCCGGTAAGACGACAGGTTGAGGAGAATGAATACATGCTTATTTTTCTTTAAAAACGGGGTTTTCAGTGGTTGTATGTTGAACCCACGGTCGCAATTTTAACAGGCTGTCTCAAAAGTTAATTTTAGTATAGATGCCGGTAAGGCTGTAAGACGGTGAGTATTGAATTTCAATTGAAGTTTTCTTTCCGGCTTCCAGCCTTCCCGGCAATAAATAACTATTGAGGCAGCCTCTTTTGCTATCAGGGTTAAAGTATTGTGAAGAACAAAGAATGTTTATAACAAATGCAACTTCGAACGCTTTCTCTCGTTAATATTGCATCCTTAACAGCCTCTGCAGATTCTACTTCCCGCTTGCTTGCTATTGTGAAGATGTTTTCTGTAGAGGCTGTGCCTATTTTGGTAACTCATGCAGCCTTGTAAGCAGTGGTTGCAGATTCATTTCCTTCCTCAACATACCATTACAAACTTCTTCAATTCTTGTTAAAGCGGCACTCGACAGCACCCAGTTCATAGGAACCTTATGTCCATCCAGCGGAAGATGTAAAGGAATCAATACCCCATTATACTCTTTACAAACCCTGAACAGCTCCTCGTAGCTGTAATTAGTATGGCCACTCCGCACATTGGTAATAGCCCCCAGTATTTCACGGGATTCATTTAAAAATTCAATACCCCTGTATTCACCGGCACTTTCTTCACTGAAATGAAACTGTATCACAAAAAACTCTGCTTTGTTTTTATACTTTGAATTTTTCTTGATGGCTTCAAGTGCTTCGGCAATTCCCAGCGCTCCTTTGTTTTCGTAATAGCCTCCATCAACATAATGCAGGCGTTTTCCTTTCTTCCATTCAATGGCACCTGCAGGTGATACCAACGGAAACCTTGCACTTAAACTGATAGCTGTACTGTAAGGCAACTGTACCAACGATTTTTTTTGCAGATCAATCACCTTTTTAAAGTTCACCGGATCAATTTGTACATTACTCCAGATGGTTCTGGAACCTGATTCCACTTCGGTAATATTAATGAGCACCACTGCATTCTCTTTTTGCTGCGGATTACCTGCATGGGTTGAAAAATTAGCAGCGAATATATTGGCATCATCTTTTAAGCCTGTTGCTTCTGCAAAACTGTTTTCCCAGGTAAGTTCCAATGCACGTGCCCTGTCGAACACAGGCTGAAGTGTTGGGATAAAGGCGTTGAGTATTTCAGCAAAAATGAGTTTACCGGTTGTGGCCGATAAAAAATCTTTGTTGTAAAAATTCCTGGTCACCGTTTTATAGTTGGCAGGTAAGGAAGGTGCCTGTGTTAAGGCGTTAAAAAAATTTACACCCAATGAACCACCACTCACACTGCTGTAACAAAACAGGTAATCTTTAAAATTGGGTAATGAATCCTGTAATCTTGCCAGCATCATCGATGTAAAACAACCAGTCCGCAAGGCGCCGCCTTCTGCTCCAATAAAAATAACGGGGAAGTTAGCCGTGGTATCTAATTGTCTTGCTTCAACCCATTCATCAAAATATGCATGAATCAGTTTCCTGTTTTCGGTAACGGTTGGTTTTATTGCAGCTATCCTTGCAGAATGATCATTGTTGAACCATGAAACCAGCATTACAATAATGATAAGCGAAAGTCGAAAAGGAACTTTTAAATTGAAAGGCAATGGTTGAACTTTATCCAGTATAGCTAACGCACAATACACAATGATCCAGCAGGCAAAAGCCATACAGATCAAGCCGGCCGCACCCACCAAATCGTAACCTGCTATGGGTAAAAAACTAAAGAAGAGAATAAAAAATACTGCCGGAATTAAAAATGCAAAATAAAACCGGTTCATCAGCGGTTTCATAAATGCAATGCCGCCTACTTCTACATCTACCTGTTTTCTTACGCCATCAACTTCTATTGTTCTGGGTATGTTTCTTAACTTGGTAATACTGTATAGTTTGGTAAACAAATATTTCTGCAAACGATTCAATGGCAATTGATATAATGTTTTTTTCAGTTTGCCGAAATAAATAAGATATAATAAGAATACCAGCAGGAGTAAGAAGAAAAGGATGACTAAAAAAAACAGTAACGGATCTTTGTAATCATAAGCATCTATCGACCGGTCTTTATTTAAACGTTGATAAGCCGCAATAAATCCCCAGGTAACAAAAAATACCGGTGCAAAAAGGAAGAACTTCGATAAATGTTTCTGAAACAACTTTCTGAAACGAACCCTTCTTATTTTTAATTCATGGGTGGTAAGATCAGAAAAGTAAATGATCATACGGCTGCCGAATTCGGATGCTGTACTTAAAAAAAACAAAGCCACCCAAAACCAACCCAGGCTTTTCCATTCACTTTTAAAATCAATAATAAAAGTAAGCAGCATATCCTGCCCCTGTGCTGCACCAACAAATGCAAATGCAACCAGTAACTGAAACAACATGATCACCCATAATGGCCGGATGACTGTTCCAAAATCACTAATCCGCTCAGTAATAAAACCGAAGTTGCGTTTAAACCAATTTTTGAAGCGCTGCATGATGGTGGGTTTTTAAAGGATGAATCAGATGTTAATAGTAACAGCAACCGGACAATGATCCGATGCTTCCTGTTGATCGGTTACATCGGGGAAACGTGGTCCCGTGTATCTTGTAGCTCTTATTGATATTCCTTTCCGTACAATCACAGGCACTGCCGTGGGGTTATCTGTTGCCAGTTTTTTTGAAAGAAAAATATAATCGATCTGTTTATAACGTTCCTCAATAGGCACCGAAGTAGTATCCCAGAAATGTGTCCATCGTTCATTGGGATCTGCGATTTTTGTTTCCACAATATTTTCCATCCACGGACTTTCAAAAAAAGTTTTCAAACTGCTGCTGCCGTCGGGATAATCATTCAGATCTCCCACTACAATCCAGTTATCTTTTTGTGGAGTGTTCTTAAATTTTTGTTTGATGATGTCTAATACAGCATTGCATTGAGCAATTCGTTTTGGTGCAGTGAGGGCTCTTTTCTGTGCCGGTGTTTTATTACTGCGGTCGAACATGGATTTAAAATGGTTCACAAAAACGGTGAGTGTTTTACCATTGATATCAAACTCAACTTCTAAACAATCTCTTGAAAATACTTTTCCCGTTTCACTGAACTGGTGTGTTTTTACATGGCCAAAAGGTATTTTACTGATGAGTGCCACATCAATAAAGCGGGGGTCTTTGGCATCAATCAGCATCCGGTATTTATAACCTGCCGAAGCCATATGAGTTGATAAAAAATTCTTCAGCGTATCCATATTTTCCACTTCCTGCAAACAAACGATGTCGGCTTTAGTGGCTCTGATAGCGTCGGCAGTGAGTTTGCGTTCCGTTTGCGTAATGGTACTTAAGATGGATTTGTCCATAATAAAACCATCTTTGATAGAGGTTTCAAGTTTTGTTGCTGAAATGTTTTCATTGAATTTAAAACG
>JAYUTS010000246.1:0-2682 GCA_043754995.1 Chitinophagaceae bacterium | reverse complement strand
ATAATGAACAGGGCCGCAGAGATGAATATCCCAAGCATACTGTAAAAGTGAATGGCTTTTATATGGATGCCACTGAAGTTACCAATGAACAGTTTGCTGCATTTGTAAATGCTACCGGTTATATAACCACTGCCGAAAAAGATGTGAACTGGGAAGAAGTAAAAAAACAATTGCCCGAGGGTACAGCAAAACCGGCAGATAGTATGTTGAAAGCAGCTTGTCTTGTTTTTGTTCAAACAAGTGCCGAAGTAAATCTCCGGGATTACAACCAGTGGTGGGAATGGAAACATGGTGCTAACTGGAAACATCCCAAAGGCCCGGGAAGCAACATTGTTGGTAAAGAAAAATTTCCGGTGGTGCATATCAGTTGGGACGATGCCATGGCTTATTGCAAATGGGCAGGAAAACGCTTACCTACCGAAGCGGAGTGGGAATTTGCATCAAGAGGTGGATTGAAAAATAATATTTACGCCTGGGGCAATGGAAATGTAGATTCAGGTAAAGCAAAATGCAATTACTGGCAGGGCATCTTTCCTTATAAAAACGATAACAAAGATGGTTTTGCAGGTGCAGCTCCGGTAAAATCTTTTGCAGCGAATGCTTATGGTTTATTTGATATGGCGGGTAATGTGTGGGAATGGACGGCAGACTTGTATCATCATGATTATTATTCAGAATTTGAAAATATAAAAATTGCTGACAATCCAAAAGGACCATCAACAAGCTACGACCCCGACGAACCATGGGTGCCGAAAAGAGTAATGAGAGGCGGTTCTTTTTTATGTAACGAATCTTATTGCAGTGGTTATAGAGTAGCAGCCAGAATGAAAACATCGGCAGATTCAGGAATGGAGCATTTGGGTTTCAGGTGTGTGGCAGATAAATAATTTCAGCTAAATAAAATTAAGCTGATTCAAAACAAAAGAAAGTGGCAGGCAGATTTATCGGGATATGGATTGTTTTGATTTTCGTTTGCAAAAATTCATTTGCATTTCAAACGAATACTCAGACTATAAATTTTTCTGATACTGCTGTATTGGAGAATGACTATATAAAAGTTTATAAAAACAGGGCAGCCTTTACCAATGCGTCCACAGAAAATATTGGAACAAGAGTAATAGTAGCATTGGAGAAAATAAAAATAAAAAGCAGCCGGGGGAAATTGAAATTGAACCGGGGAAATATTGCTGTATTTAAAGAAGGAGAATTGTATGCACTAAAAGGAGAATTCTTTGAAGTTGCATTTAAAAAAAATCATCCGACACTTAAAAAACCGGAACAATGGATAGAGCCATTGAAAAATACCATTGTTTATGAAGATGAACAGCTTCGGGTGTTTGAGGAAAGATTAGCACCGGGAGATGACAGGGAACTCCACAGTCATGCGCAAAGAGTTGTGGTGCGGTTAAATGAAGTGCAGTTAACAGATCCAAGGTTTTATCCAAAGGGACAACCCGGTACAGGAATTCAGGTGCCGAACACGGTGCGTTTTGCAGAACCTGTGGTACATGCGGTTCGTAACCTCAGTAAAATAGCCTTGTTTAATATCGTTATCGAATTTAAAATTCAACAGTAAAAAATAGAGTAAGCAACATGCAGTTTTTGGTTAAGCATATAAACAGTAAGGCAGGCAAAAAAATTTGTTTGCTGCTTGCATTTATCTGCATTAATCAATTAACAGTCTTTGCTCAAAAACAATCAGCAAAAAACCCAAATGTCATTGTTATTTTAACAGATGATATGGGTTATTCTGATATCGGTTGTTTTGGATCAGAAATTAATACACCCAATATAGACAGGTTAGCAAAAAGTGGTTTGCGGTTTACTCAATTTTATAACACAGCCCGATGCAGTCCAACCCGTGCATCCTTATTAACCGGTTTGTATCCGCACCAGGCGGGTATGGGACATTTATCAACCGAAAATTTTAAAGAACCCGGATATACAGATGATTTAAGCAAGAATGCAGTAACCATGGCCGAAGTTTTTCAACAGGCAGGTTATGCAACTTATATGACAGGCAAATGGCATATTGCTAAAAGCATGTCAAAGAATGGAGATAAATCTAACTGGCCCATGCAACGTGGCTTTCAACGTTTTTTCGGTACACTTAATGGTTCAGGAAGTTTTTACGACCCCGGTACATTAATGAGTAACAATACCTTCATTACTTCCGCAAAAAATTTTTATTATACCGATGCAATAAGTGACACCGCTGTAAAATTCATCAATGAAAATCCGAAAGAAAAACCTTTCTTCTTTTATGTTGCTTATACCGGAGCACATTGGCCTTTGCATGCACCCGAAAGTGATGTGCAAAAATATAAGGGCATGTATGATAAGGGTTGGGATGCTACACGTCAGCAAAGGTTTGAGAAATTAAAAAAGCTCGGCATCATCAGCAACAAAGCAGTGCTAACTGAAAGAGGTGTTGATATTCCTGAATGGAAAGACGAACCCTTAAAAGAATGGCAGGTGCGCCGCATGGAAGTGTATGCAGCCATGATTGATGTGATGGATCGTGGCATTGGCAGAATCATTGCAGCATTGGAAAAAAATGGCGAATTGAATAACACCATTATTTTTTACATGCATGATAATGGAGGCTGTGCTGAACCATTGAATTCAAATCAAAAGGAAATACCACCAACAGCAGAGCAGAAAATGGGTAAGGCATATGCG
>JAYUTS010000245.1:0-5966 GCA_043754995.1 Chitinophagaceae bacterium | reverse complement strand
CTCTTCTTAAAATTCTTCTGATGACATATCCTGCTCCTGTATTAGAAGGTAACTGCCCATCTGAAATGGTGAAACAGATAGCACGGATATGATCGGCCAGTACACGAAAAGCAACGGCCTCCCTCCAACTCCCTCCGGTAGAGGGAGAGTTAACAGCATCAGGATTATATTTTTTTCCAACAATATTTTCAACTGCTGCAATGGTACCGGTAAAAATATCAGTATCGTAATTCGATGTTTTGTTTTGTATTACACGAACCAACCGTTCAAAACCCATTCCTGTATCCACATGTTTGGCAGGAAGCTGTTCCAGTGATCCATCCTTTAAGCGATTGTATTGAATAAACACATTGTTCCAGATTTCAATCACCTGCGGATGATCATTGTTCACCAATGTTTTTCCATCAACCAATTTTCTTTCATCATCCGTTCTGCAATCTACATGTATTTCGGTGCAGGGACCACAAGGGCCGGTATCACCCATTTCCCAGAAATTATCTTTTTTATTGCCGGGTAAAATACGTTCCTCAGCAATCACTTTTTCCCATTCGTTCCATGCTTCTTCATCTTTAGGCAGGTTCTCTTTTGCATCACCTTCAAAAACGGTTACGTACAACCGATCTTTAGAAATTCCATATACCTCCGTGAGTAATTCCCAACTCCATGCAATAGCTTCTTTTTTAAAGTAATCACCAAAGCTCCAGTTACCCAACATTTCAAACATAGTATGGTGATAGGTATCTACACCTACTTCTTCCAGGTCGTTATGTTTACCGCTAACACGTAAACATTTTTGTGTATCGGTCACACGGCTATGCTCCGGCTTGCTGTTGCCAAGAAAATAATCCTTGAACTGGTTCATGCCTGCATTCGTAAACAATAAGGTAGGATCGTTCTTGACCACTATCGGTGCCGAGGGAACGATATGATGCTTTTTAGAAACAAAAAAGTCTAAGTATTTTTTTCTTATTTGAGCTGCTGTCATCATAGTCATCCTGTGTTTGGATTGATTTTTGAAGGGTGATACTCCTATCTTTGTGCCCTTCCTTGAATGGGGGCCAAAGGTAAGCCAAACCTGTGCACACCTGATTGCTTATATGAAGAAAGTAAAGTATTTCTATAATACCAATACACTCCGGTATGAGAAACTGGTGACTCCGCTGCGGGTAAAACTACTGCGTGTTTTTAGTTTTCTTGCTGCTGTATCTGTGGCCGGGTTTTTATTTATGCAAATTTCTTATCGTTATTTTCCTTCGGCCAATGAAAAGAAATTAATGAATGAAAATACACGCATCAAAGACAACTATTCCATCCTTAGCACTGAAATATTAAAGATGAACAGGGAGTTGCGTGAAATAGAGAAGCGAGACAACCAGGTATATCGTTCTATTTTTGAAGCAAGCCCGTTGCCAGACAGTGCAAGAAGCAAGATGATGGAAAAGCAGGCTGAAGAAAGATTACTGGCCGGTTTAAGTGAAGACGAACTCAATACATCCATCCTTACACAGATCAATACATTACGGAACAGATTATATGCGCAAACTATTTCCTTTACTGCTATTGAAGAGATGGTAAAGAATAAAGAAGCCTTACTGGCTGCAACGCCGGCCATTCAACCGGTGAGCAATAAAGAATTGTCGAGACTTGCATCTGGTTTCGGTTATCGTATAGATCCTGTTTATAAAACCACCAAGATGCATGCGGGCCTTGATTTTGCTGCACCACAGGGTACACCCATTTATGCAACGGCAGATGGAGTTGTGAGTTTAGCAGGCAATATGGCTAACGGCTATGGCAATCATGTGATTATTAATCATGGGTATGGATATGAAACATTATATGGCCATATGGCAAGGGTTAAAGCAAGAAGAGGACAACGCATCCGCAGGGGAGAAGTGATTGGCTGGGTAGGGAGCACCGGAAAAAGTACCGGCCCACACCTGCATTATGAAGTGCATAAGAATGGCAGGGAACTAGATCCTATTTATTTCTTTTATAATGATCTTACACCTGAACAGTTTGATCGTATGTTGAAAATTGCAGCTACCGGTAACCAGAGTTTTGATTAGTTAAATGCAAGCCGATAGTGGTTAGTGGATAGTACTTACCTGATTTTCCAACTTGTTAAATTGTATTGGCTATCGACTATGAACTACCGGCTATCGGCTGATTCCTTATTTTTGCTAAACTTACATTTGGCAACACAACCCCAGATATCATTTGAGTTTGATGAAACATCAAAACCTGCGCCTGCAAAGCGGGGAAGAAAACCATTGAACAAACCTCCCAAGCCAAAACAGAAAAGAGGGCGCAAGAGTTTTAAAGAAATGGGCATTGAAGCAGATATGATGGAGCTGCCAAGTGACGAAGTGCTGAGTCAAAAACTGTATTACAGTATTGGTGAAGTAAGTACGATGTTTAAAATAAACCCTTCTTCATTGCGTTATTGGGAAACAGAGTTCACCATCATCAAACCTAAAAAAACAAAAAAAGGGGATCGGTTCTACACTGCTGCTGATGTAAAAAAGCTACACCTGATCTATTACCTGCTTCGGTTTAAAAAATACAGCATTGAAGCGGCAAAGGATTATTTGAAAAAACATAAAGATGACGCTGAAGCAAGATTTGAATTGATTCAAAGTTTACAACAGATAAAAGCATTCCTATTAAATATAAAAGCTGATTTATAACTGATGAAATATTTAAGTACCCTTTTGATTGCAGTGCTTGCAACACAACTTTCTTTTTCACAAGTACAATACGAAGTTTCAAAAGATCCGCAGAATGGATTGAAAACATTGAAAGGAATCCTGAGCAGGGAGGTTTTGCAAAATGATACCGCCTTTGCATGGATGAAGAATGATATCAGTTGGTATAAGCCCAACGCTAACTGTGTTGCTAATCTTACTCCCGTAAAAGATACCATTCAACTACTGGTGTTTATTGGCACCTGGTGCGAAGACTCACATATTGTATTACCACAATTACTGAAACTACTGGACCAGGTAAAATTTTCACCCAACCGTTTAACCATCATTGGGGTTGACAGAAAAAAACAAACTCTTGGTTTTTTAAGTGAAGCATTGGCTGTAACAAAAGCCCCAACCATTCTTGTATTAAAGAGTGGAAAAGAAATTGGTCGTGTGGAAGAATTTGGAAAGTATGGTGCGTATGATATGGAGCTTGCAGAAATATTATTAAAAGCAAAATAATTATTACTCGTTCAAATTTTTTCCTGCCAATTCAATTCCAATCGTTTTTAGACTATTTAACAGCTCCAGGTTGATGGTTTGCTTCAGCTCCTGAAAATTGTTAAACTCAATAACATTTGTAAAATAATCTACCTGCACGGTAATTGATTTTATACCGATCTCAGTAACAAAAGCATTCCCTTGTAGAATCATTTCGTTCTGTTGTAATAACTCCTCAGCCTTTTGTGTAAGCTGTAACAGTGGACCGGCCTGTGTTTGCACATTCAGTTCGAGTTTTATTTCTGCTTTAAGCTGTGTCCGGAGTGAAAGATTATCAAGAATAGTATCCACCATTTTTTTGTTTGGAACCGTAACATAGGTTTTTTGATCGGTTCTGATACGGGTACTACGTAGCCCAATCTTTTCAACATTTCCGGTAATATTCTCCACTTTCACCAGGTCGCCCAGCGTAAATGGTTTGTCAAAGAAAATGATGAAGGAGGCAATCATGTTTTCAACACTTTCCCTTAACGCCAGTGCAATTGCTGCAGTAACAATACTAAGCCCCGTGATAAGGTTGGTAACATGAAAATTAAATACAAACTTTGAAAACATCAGTGCGCCGATAATCAAAACCAGCACTTTAAAAAAATCCTTAAAAAAAACAACCAACTGGTTATCGCTCTGATCGGCAGTTTGGTTGGCCTTTGCTTCAAACAACAAAGCAAGAAAATCAATAAACCTTCGTAGGAGCCGGATAAAGAAAATAATCAGCACAGCCTTACCGGCTGCATCAAAAATATCCTTTGTTGTGATCTTGTACAGTTCAACATCAAGTGCGGGAGGAAATGTGAGTTTGTGTAATGAAAAGATAACAACCACTACAACAATAAACCATTCCATAGGTATAAGAACCAAAGCAATAAACTGATCACGGCTTACATATTTTTTTGCTTTGGGAAAAAAACGATACAGCAAACTGCATAGCAACCGGGAAATAATACCCTTCAGTAAAAACATAGCAAGCACAATCACTGCTATCCATATATAACTGATGAGCGGGTTATCAAATACAAGTTGGTTAAAAAATTCTGGCATACGCAAAAATAAAGGCTAAGTTGATTGCACACCAATACTAAAATGTGAAATGAAGAATACTCCCATTTTGAAGCACATATAAATGGCCGGGGCGAATGACTGTTTTCTGTCGCTCAGTAATATTTGCTGGAAGTTTCATTCTTTGTTCAGATAATGTTTCTGTTGTATAAGCAAGCAGGAGTTGCTGATCCAGTCCAATAATTGTTTTACCGAAGATGGCCAGGTCAGTAAGACCGAGATAAGAAATTTTTGTTTTGAACGACCCGTAAATGTCAAACACATACATGCCTTTCGCTGAATCATAGAGATAAATAAAACCATCCTGGTCAAAAATTTGTGTTGGAGAGGGAACATCATCAAAGATGATGCGGAAGTCAACAGTTTCACTCAGCACTTTTCCATCATCGGCTATTTTTTTCAGTTTATTATTTTGTTCATCAAACACCCAGATATTATTGTCATAGCTCTGCGCAATAGCTTTTACCTGGAAGATATTCTGCTTACGCAGATCAATCGTATTCACGACATTTAAGAAACGATCCAGTACAACAATGGTGGCGAAATTTTTATAGTACAATAATACTTTCAAAGGGTTGGAAGCATCTATCGAATATAATTTTCCATACCTACGTACATCATTGAAAATGCCGATTGAATCGCCTTTGGCATTGAGCTTTTTTAGCTGATTATTTTTTGAAAGCAGGTAATAGTTGCCAAGGTTATCGACAGTGAAGTCAACATACTCTCCTTCCATACTTTTACTCTGTATAAACGCTGAATTCTGTGCATGTGAAAGCATTACAGCACAGGAAAATAGTATGGTAAGAATAAATTTCAATCTTTGTAATAGTTTAACTCTAATTGTTCTCCATCAAACGAAGCATAGCTGAAATACCGTATCCAATCGCCGAGGTTAATATAACGGCTCTTGTCAGATAGACGAAAATCAATGGGCAAATGCCGGTGACCAAACACAAAAAAATCATAAAAAGCTTTCTGCAGTACTTCCTTGCAGTATATAATGAGCCATTCTTTGTCTTCACCTAGAAAAATTTCCTCTGTTGCACCTGTTTGTGCCCTGCTGCGGCGGGATAAGAAATTGGCTAACCCTACTCCCATATGCGGAGGAAGAATTCCGAAAAGCCATTGACAAAAAGGATTGCGGAATATTTTCTTCAACATTTTATAGCCATGATCTCCGGGCCCCAGTCCATCACCATGACCAATGAGGAATTTTTTATTGTTAAACGTAAATGCTTTTGGTTCATAATAAACAGGGATGTTGAGTTCTTGCTGAAAATAATTATTCATCCACATATCATGATTGCCTACAAAAAAATGAATTGGAATTCCTGCATCTGTCAGTTCAGCTAATTTGCCCAGTAATCGAACATAACCCTTGGGTACAACCCTGCGATATTCGTACCAAAAATCAAAAACATCACCAACAATAAAAATAACCGCTGCATCTCTTTTGATCTGCTCAAGAAACTGAACAATCTTTTTTTCACGAACAAGACTTTGTTCATAATTGGGAGCCCCCAAATGAAAATCGGAAAGAAAGTAAATTTTTTTACCGGGGGCAAGTTGCATCAAACAAATATAAAGAAGTAGTGAAGTAGATTTATCATTTATTCCTCCGTTGAAAATACTCCATCACATCACCACTTTCAACCA
>JAYUTS010000244.1:0-2691 GCA_043754995.1 Chitinophagaceae bacterium | reverse complement strand
CAGAATTTGCTGGAAGTAACTGTTGCTAAACATTCTGCCAATCAATCGGTGAACGAGGCAGAGCGAAAAGCAGACTTTTGGATTTTTGGAGGGATATTTCGTCCCGTATGGCTGGAGGTATTGCCGACAATCAATATCCAGAACTGTTGGATTGATGCCAGGGGGAACGGCGATTTTGAGGCTGTAATTTATGCACATAGTAACGTGGCTGTAGGCCGTATTCAAATTTATGATATTAATGAGCGGCTGATATTTTATTATGACATGCAAAAGAAGGTTACAGATGGAGTGTATTACTTTAATGCAATAGCGAATGTTGATGAAATGAAAGCCTGGACGCCTGAGTCTCCTAATCTTTACAAAGCTGTTTTTACAATTTATAAAAATGGGAAAATACTGCATAAAGTGGATAAGAAATTTGGTTTTAGAACGGTGGAAGTAAAACAACGTGACGGCATTTATGTAAACGGCATTAAGGTAAAAATGAAAGGTGTTAACCGGGCTCCATTCAGGCCGGAAACAGGAAGAACTTTAAGCAAAAAAAACAGCATTGAAGATGTGTTGCTGATGAAGGATATGAACATGAATGCAGTACGTTGCAGTCATTACCCGCCTGATGATCATTTTTTAGATGCCTGTGATTCGCTTGGTTTGTTTGTGATGGATGAGCTGGCAGGCTGGCATGGTAATTACGATACAAAAACGGGAATAAAGTTGTTGAAAGAAATGATTGATCATGATGGCAATCATCCGTCCATCATCATGTGGGCCAATGGAAATGAAGGTGGACATAATTTGGAACTGGATACATATTTCACTGAGTTTGATTTTCAGCAACGGCCTGTCGTGCATCCCTGGCAATTATTTGGCGGCATTGAAACACAGCATTACCGTGAATACAATTATGGCATTGGTAATTATGAAAATGGCAGTGAAATCGTTATGCCTACCGAATTTTTACACGGACAATTTGATGGAGGCCACGGCGCAGGCTTGGAAGATTATTGGGAGAAGATGTGGCGTAATCCTTTAAGTGCCGGAGGTTTTCTTTGGGATTTTTCTGATCAGGCTGTGGTAAGGAAAGATAAAAATGATTCTTTAGATACAGATAAATTCAGAGCAGCAGACGGTATTGTGGGGCCGCACCACGAAAAGGAAGGAAGTTATTATGCAATAAAAGAAATATGGAGCCCGGTGTTTTTTGAGCGGAAAGAAATTACGGAAGCCTTCGATGGTAAATTCAATATCGAAAACCGTTTTCATTATACCAATTTGAACCAGTGCAGTTTTTCATATTTCCTCAGAGTAATTAGCACTGGAGCTATTTCAGAAAGTACAGGTCGCATTTCTGCTCCTGACATAAAGCCCGGTGAAAAAGGAACTTTGCAGATTGATCTTCCAAACGATTGGAAAAATTACTATGTACTTTTTGTAATTGTAAAAGACAAAAACGAGAAGATTTTATTAACGAAAAGTTTCCCCATTATCCGGCCTGATTACTATCAAAAAATATATCTTCCAGAAAATCAAAGTAACCCTTCACCAGCATTAACGGAGGATGACAGTATGTTTAATGTGAAGGCAAATAGTATTGAAGTTTCTTTCCATAAACGAACAGGATTGCTGACTAAAGTACAAAAAGCAGGCTCAGTTATACCTTTTAATAATGGCCCAATAATCCAGGAAGGACAAAATAATTTCAGTGTATTTACAGCTAAACAGGATGGAAAGAATATTGTTATCAGTTCAGCTTTTGATAAAAAGGAACATTTTAATATACTCGAGTGGACAATATATCCGACAGGCATTGTAAAGATGGAAATGCATTATTTTCCAGCTGCCTATTTTACCAATTATATTGGTGTAAATTTTTCTTTCCCGGAAAAAGAGATCAGAGCCGTTGATTATATGGGTAACGGCCCTTACAGGGTGTGGAAGAACCGAATGAAAGGTAATCTTTTCGGTATTTGGCAAAAATCTTATAATAATACCGAAACTGGTGAAAATTGGAATTACCCTGAGTTTAAAGGATACTTGAGCAATATGTACTGGTGTAAATTAAAAACGAAGGGACTATCATTTACTGTATATACTGAAAACGAAAATTTATTCTTTCGCCTGTTCACACCTGCGTGGAAAACCGACCAATGGCATAATTATGAACCCTTATTTCCATCCGGTGATATTTCTTTTATGCAGGGCATCACCAGTATTGGCAGCAAAACACAGCGAAATGAAACCACTGGCCCAATGGGAATGAAAAATATTTTTTACGATTATGAAAAAGATCCATCAAGAGCATTAAAGATGGTTTTGTATTTCAACTTTAATAATTGATAATGAAGATAAAATTTCTGATAACATTTTTGCTCGTGGGATTAATTTCCACAGGTCAGGTTGCTATAAAAAATCTGCGTTGCGAAATGCTTATCAATCCATTGGGGATTGATGCTATACAACCAAGATTGAGCTGGCAGTTGGAAAGTGATAAAAGAAACGTGGTTCAAACTTCTTACCAGATTATTGTAAGCAGCAGCGAACAAAAGTTAAAAGCCGGTGATGGAGATGTTTGGAAATCAGCAACAATTAACAATAGCAAATCTTTACTAATCAGTTACGGTGGAAAACCATTACAATCCGCCACAAAGTATTATTGGAAAGTAAGTGTGGTTACAAATAAAGGAGAAGCAT
>JAYUTS010000243.1:0-14877 GCA_043754995.1 Chitinophagaceae bacterium | reverse complement strand
CGACTCTGATTGTCAACCCTATTTAGGATGAACTATATTTGTCAACCAATAGCAGGATTATTAATTAACAATGTCAACTAATTTCAGGACGGGTCAGTACATTAATCAACATTTGCACCAGCAGACGGAATACTATGAAGCAGTTGGAATTAACTCAACTTTTGAACAAAACCCAGCCTCAGTTACGGGCGGACGAGTTCCAAAACCCCCTTCTTCATAAATACTTTTTCGTTGGTGGTCATTGTGGAGCGACAGCGTAAACAGGCGAAAATTAAAAGATGAACATAACAATTTTAATAGCAAATATTTTGACACTTTTAGCCTTTGTGCTTCACACTTTTGTGGGCGATAAAGAACTGAAAGTAAACGAACCGACAGAAGGGAATAACGAAAATTTCCAAAAAAGGGAAAAATGGACAATGGCAAGATGTGCTTGGCATTGGGTTTCGTTTGACTTACTTTTTGCGACAATAGGACTTGGACTGATTAACTTCACAAATTATTTTGACAATGAAAAAACTTTGTTACAAATTTTGACTATTTATTTTTTAGGCTATACAATTGTTTGGGCTTTGACCATTGCAATTTCAAAGAAGTTTCCAAAAAACTTTTTAAAACTTGGACAATGGATTCTACTATTAATTATAAGTGGACTTATTTACTTCGGAACAAATTGAAAGAATTATGCTAACACTTGGAGGATACATAAACATTCTAATTGCAATCGGACATATTGTTGGGCTATTTTGGGCTGACAAAATGTTTGAAGTTACAGGAATAAGAAAAGAAATGGCGGAACTTGCTCAAACACATTCTTCATTACCTTATTTACTCACAATTTTTGTCGCAGTTGTATTTTTTGTTTTTGGGCTTTATGGTCTTTCGGCTGACAATAAATTTAGAAAATTTCCATTTTTGAAACCTATGATTTTTATTATAGCTGGAATTTACTTGTTGCGTGGAATTGGTGAACTCATTTTCGATTTGGAAAAACAACAAGCAAGTCAATTTTTGGAAATAACATATTCATTAATTTCTGTTCTTATTGGACTTTTATTTTTAATTGGTGGACTAAGAAAATGGAAATTGACAAATAAATAAAAAAGAACGAACCGCTAACATGGGGTTTTGTGCAAGTTGGGCAGACGGAATAGCAATGAGCTTTTGTAATGTCTCGTCCTGAAATAGGTTGTAACCTCAGAGGTTTTTAAAACCCCTGAGGTTTTCCTTAACTTTTCCAACCAATCTTCTTCCAGTTGAATTAACTTGAACAACCAAATTATTTTGTATGAGAAAAAATCAAACTAACTTTTGTGTACTGTTATTTGTGTGCACCGCAATCATTTCCCTTACAGCAACAGCACAAGGCACATTGCTGCTACGTCAGCCATCCGTCAGCAAACAACACATTGTATTTGTTCATGGCGATGATCTTTGGGTTGTATCCCTTGCAGGAGGTGATGCACGAAGATTAACAAGCGCCATTGGTGCAGAAAACAATCCACGTATAAGTGCCGATGGAAAATGGGTGGCGTTCACCGGGCAATACGATGGTAACACCGATGTGTATATTTTATCCATTGATGGTGGTGCACCGAAACGTCTTACCTGGCATCCATCGGCCGACCTCGTACAGGGTTGGACAACTGATGGCAACAAGATCATTTTCACTTCCGACCGAATGGGTTATCCAACTGCCAATACAAAATTTTATACTGTATCAACATCGGGTGGTACTCCTGAACCAATGATCATACCGTTTGGTTTTGTTGGCAGCATGAGTGATGATGGAAGTATGATGGCGTATCAACCTTATCGTTTTTGGGATCCTGAATGGAGAAACTACCGTGGCGGTCAGGCTCAGCCCATCTGGATCTTCAATATGAAAACACAAGAAACAACAAAAACGATCCAGGGCGATAAGGAGCGACACACAGCACCGGTTTGGGATAATGGTATTTTATATTTTCTGTCCGAGCAAGACTATGCAAACAATGTATGGTCGTATAATCCAAAAACAAAAGCGCAGAAGCAACTTACATTTCATAAAGATTATGATGTAAAAAATTTATCAGCAAGCAACGGCGTACTTGTTTACGAGCAAGGTGCCCGTTTACATAGTCTTGATATTGCAACAGGTAAAACAAAACCTTTAACCATCCATGCAAATGGCGATCTGAACTGGGGCCGTGCAAGATGGAATAATATTTCAGGTGCATCGCTCATCAATGCAAGTCTTTCACCAACGGGCAAAAGAGCTTTGTTCGAACATCGTGGTGAAATCTTTTCGGTTCCAAAAGAAAATGGTGATTGGAGAAATATTTCACGCACTACGTCTGCTGCTGACCGTTATCCTTCATGGTCGGCTGATGGACAAAAGATCGCATGGTTCTCTGATGCAAGTGGCGAATACCAATTAATGGTTGCTAACCAGGATGGATTGGGAACACCTAAAGCGTATCCGATTCCAAATAAAAAATTCTATTATTATCCATCATGGTCGCCCGATGGGAAATACATTGCGTTCACCGATACGGATTACAATCTCTGGAACTTGGATCTTGTTAGTGGTAAAGCTGTATTGGTAGCAACTGACGGGCTTGCGCATCCTAACAGAACATTACATCCTGTATGGAGTCCCGATAGTAAATGGATCGCTTATGTGCAGATCATGGAGAATCAATACAAAGCTGTAAAAGTGTATAATGTTGATGACAATAAAAGTACAGCCATCACAGATGGTTTGAGTGATGCAATCAGTCCGCAGTGGGATGAGAGCGGAAAATATTTATACTTTCTTGCCAGTACCGATTATGGATTAAGCACCGGTTGGTTAGATATGAGCAGTTATAATTCTCCCGTTACACGTGCATTGTACATGGCTGTTCTTGCAAAAGAAACACCGAATCCATTTGAACCAAAAAGTGATGAAGAGCCATCAAAACCCGGCGCAGAAAAACCTGTGCTTACTACTAAGAACACGGGTGATACTGTAAAACCGGTTGTAACAAAACCAACCGGCGTAAAAGTTAAGATCGATTTTGATGGCATTGATCAACGCATCATTTCTGTAAATATTCCGGTGCGTGATTATCAAGACCTGGTAGCCGGGCCTGATGGGCATGTGTTTATTGCGGAAACTATTCCTAATGAAAGTGGTCTTGTGTTGCATCGCTATAGTATCAAAGACAGAAAAGCAATTGAATTCATAAGAGGTATTTCATTTGCATCTTCCAGCTTCGACCGAAAAAATCTTTTATACAATAGTGGCCCATCATGGTTTATTGTGAATACCGTTGCCGGTGCTCCCAGACCCGGTGATGGCAAATTGCAAACAGATGGAATGAGAGTGTATGTTGATCCTTCAAAAGAAGCAGAACAAATCTTTAAAGAAGGCTGGCGTTACCAACGTGATTTTCTGTATGTGAATAATACTCATGGTGCACCATGGAACAAAGTGTATGAGTGGTATCAACCGTGGCTTGCACATGTAAAACATCGTTCTGATTTGAATTACATCATCGATATTTTAGGAGGTGAAATAGCTGTAGGACATTCATACACATCCGGCGGCGATTTTCCACAAGTACCAACTATTCCTGTTGGATTACTGGGTGCTGATTATACAGCCGATAAAGGTTTCTTTAAGATCACAAGACTATTTACCGGTGAGAACTGGAATCCTGAATTACGTTCGCCTTTAAGTGGTCCCGGCATTAATGTAAAAGAAGGGGAGTATTTAGTTGAAGTAGATGGCCGGCCATTAACTGCAAATATGAATTTGTATAGTTTGTTTG
The DNA here is from genome assembly GCA_043754995.1 of Chitinophagaceae bacterium. Lineage (GTDB taxonomy): Bacteria > Bacteroidota > Bacteroidia > Chitinophagales > Chitinophagaceae > Lacibacter. Next base: position 11,080 of record JAYUTS010000243.1, on the reverse strand, counting down.
AAGGCACTGCTAACAGACAAATTAAAATTCGTGTCAACAACAAACCATCAACAGAAGGAGCAAGATTAATAACAGTAGTGCCCGTTGCAAGTGAAGCTGGTTTACGATCAAGAGCATGGGTAGAAGATAACAGAAGAAAAGTAAATGAACTATCAGGTGGCAAGCTTGCTTATGTGTATGTTCCTAACACTGGTAATCCTGGTTACACTTCTTTCAACCGTTATTATTTTGCACAACAGGATAAGCAAGGAGCGGTAATTGATGAAAGGAATAATGGTGGAGGATCTGCTGCTGATTATATGATTGATGTGATGGGAAGAAAATTGCAAGGTTACTTCAACAACCGTGTGGAGGGACACAAAGTATCTACCACACCAATGGCAGGCATCTGGGGTCCGAAAGTGATGATCATAAATGAGAATGCAGGTTCGGGTGGTGATCTGTTGCCTTACATGTTCCGGAAAAGTAAGATCGGTCCGTTGGTGGGCACACGTACATGGGGTAGATTAGTTGGCACATGGGATACACCTCCATTTATTGATGGTGGAAGAATGGTTGCACCTCGTGGCGGCTTCTTTGATACCGATGGCAAATGGGCAGTAGAAGGAGAAGGTATTGCTCCCGACATTGAAGTGTTTTATGACCCGAAAGCACTCATTGAAGGAAGAGATCCACAACTTGAAAGAGCTGTACAGGAAGCATTGAAATTATTGAAGACAGAAGGAATACAATTGAAAAAAGAACCTGCAGCACCAATACGTTATAAAAGACCGTCATAGGTTTACTAAAGCATTGTTTAAAAATCCACTCTTAATCAGAGTGGATTTTTTGTTGTGCAAAATATTTTCTTCTACGCCTCGCCGCACACATACATTATCACCCCGGGCAAAAAAATTATCACAGTCACTTGCTGGATGTTCAGAGTTGATATGGCAAAGAGTTTTATCTTGTGTTAAGAATTACTGCTCATGCTTACGTTTACTAAAACCAATTCGGACAATACCGATTTCAGAACACTTGTTGTTGCTCTCGATTCAGATCTGCAGGCACGCTATGGTGAACAACAGAATTTTTTTTCACAATTCAACAAGCTTGATCATATTCATCATGTAATCGTTGCTTATTATAACAACGAACCCGTTGGTTGCGGTGCTTTTAAAGAATATGAACCGGGTGTTGCAGAAATCAAACGCATGTTTGTGCAGGAGGAAAACCGAGGTAATAATATCGGAGGACGCATTCTAAACGAATTAGAACAATGGGCGGCAGCAGAAGGTTATCACTCCAGTATTCTGGAAACAGCTATCAAACAACCGGAAGCCATAAGAGTATATGAACGGGGAGGTTATGTCCGCATTCCCAACTACGGGCAATATATTGGAGTGGACATCAGCCTGTGTATGCAAAAACAAATCGGTTGAAATTCTTCGATCATTTTTTTTAACGGTTGAAAGCGTAGAGCGGGGCATCTTTATTTTTTTTACCACAGATCATATCTCTAATTATTTCGGCCGCAATTAAACTGAACGTAATACCGTTACCTCCAAAGCCCAATGCATAATAGGTATGCGGTGTTTTACTGTAAGTGCCAATATAGGGCAATGCATCTTTTGTAGAACCAAAAGTACCTGTCCAGCTAAACTCAGGAACAAAATCAATTGCAGGAAATAATTTAAAAAAATCTTTTTTTAAGAGTGCTGTTTTCTTTTTTATGAGCCTGTCACGCCGGGCGGGGCTATAAAATTCTTCATCTCTTCCACCAACGATGATACGATTGTCTTTGGTTAACCGCATATAGAGATAAGGATCCGCAGTATTCCAGAGCATGGTCTTATTATTCCAAACGGGTATCTGCGATTGGATGTGTTCCGACGCCAATGCATAGGTTGAATGAAGTGTTACAATTTTTTTTTCAATGAATTCTGTTATCTCATAACCTGAAGCATTGACAATTTTCCTGGCATGAATTGCATATCCTTTATCTGTAATTAATGTTGCTCCTCTTTTTTTATATTCAATCTTTGAAATAGTTGTTCTGTCAAATACATCAAGACCTTTTTTTATTCCGGCTGCAAGTAACGCATGTGTAAACAGGTAAGCATCTGTTGCAGCAGCTTTGGAAGAAAGAATGGCTGCAGGAGCCGTGAACCCGAATTGTTGCTGTATTTGTTTTTCATCTAAAAGCTGTACACTAAATCCCGCTTTTTTGCGGATGGAGAATTCCGTTTCTATCAATTTTTTATCTTTTTTGTACGCAGCAAAAAAAAGGCTTTGTTGCTGTTCAAAAGATTTGAACTTTATTTTTTGGGAGATGGCTTGTAAACTGTCAATCGATTCTGCACACATGGTATAGGCACGGGTAGCCTGTTGAACTCCAATTTGATTTGCCAGTTCATTCAACGGTTTATCTAATTCATATTGCAGAAGTGAAGTACTTGCACAGGTACTGCCTAGCCCAACTGTTCGTGCATCAACTACAACACATTGTATGCCCGCATTGATCAAATGATAGGCTGTTAAAGCGCCTGATATGCCGGCTCCAATGATGAGCACATCGGTTTTAATTGGTTGTTCAAGTTTTGGATAATGTGCCGGCAATCCACTGTTGATGAGCCAATACGGATAGCCTGTAGTAAGGTTCATAATTTGCTTTTAATTCCTTTTACCGCAGTGCTTTTTCTTTCATGATTTGCATTTGCTTCATTAATAGAGTGCGATTCCTGCACAGTTAATTCACTACTTGTTTTGTCTGCTAAATGCCTGTAAAATTTTTGAAGCACTTTCAAATCTTCCTCACTGATATCTTCTACTGATATCAGGCGATTGCTGGCAATTTCCTGGGCCGCAATTAATTCGTTCAGTTTCAAATGCAAGGCAATGGAATCTTTATTCTGGCTGCGCTGAATAAGAAACACCATCAAAAAAGTAACAATGGTGGTTCCTGTATTAATCACTAATTGCCAGGTATCAGAAAAATTAAAAAACGGGCCGCTTATCAGCCAAGCAATGATGACAAAAAATGCTATGATAAAGGCAGCCGTGCTTCCCGATGCTTTGGTTACCAGGATAGACACTTTTTCAAATCCGGTTGGACTTTTTGGGGGTTTCCTTTTCATATAATAGAGTTTATTATTATTAGAATGTTTGCTTAAGATAAAGGATGAATTAGTTGAATTAAATTTAACCAATTAATGGGCGGTAATGAATTATTAAAGGAATTATATGAAATAGTTCCTGCAATAAATAAGCGGAGGAGTAAAATTTACATCCCCCGCCAATTATATATTTTTTAATAAAGATTAGGCGTGTTCAACCAAGGCATCACGCAAGAATCTTACTCTGTCATGATCCGCTTTTATGAGCCTGTATTGTTCTTTCACCATGTTTCGATGATCGGCATTCAGCTCATCACAATCATTTTTTAATACCTTATCGTAGGTGGCAACTGCTGCATCCTCTCCGTACTCACATGAATTGAGAATTGCTTTGCGGTCCTTCCCTGTAAGAGCGGCTTTAATATCCATCCACGCTCGGTAAAACTTGCCCGATGTCCTGGTGCCTTCTTCAGGCTTTCCTCCTGCTTGTTGAACTGCGCTTTCCAGATCGGCTTTACATTTAAGGCTGGTTTGTTTAAAATTAGTAAACAAACTTTTTAAATCAACTTCTTCTGTTTCATTTGAAGCTGTTTCGTACCCTTCAATCCGATCGTTATTAATTTCTACGAGTGTATTTAATACCTCAATTGCTTTTTCTTTGTTCATAATTTAATTGTTTAGATGTTTAAAGAATCGTTTACTCAACTTTCACAAGTTTATCAGCTCATAAATTATATAAAGTTTCGTGCCAGAGTTTCTGAATCACTATTAAATTTTTTCCTTTTGTTAAAGCAAATAGTTATACCCTCCCGGAATTATGACCGGGTTTGATTTGGGTTTCTGTGTACAACTGTAAAAGTGGATGGTTTTTTGTGAATACCAGTTACAGAACTATCTGAATAAGTTGCATAATTCCATGCGGCCGATCATAAGTGTGGAACTGTATCAAGATATCAATCAAAAAAACCTGCTGTTGCAGGTTTTTTAATAATAGAGGCGTTGCTGATACTATTGAAATTTTAACCAGGTACCAATCATCATTCACTTACAACTGCAGGTACATTGATCAGGCTTCCAAAAAACAAAGCATTTAAAAATAATTTGTTGCTGCCATACCATGTTCCCCTGAAATTGGGATTATCACTGAACATAATCACCCGTCCACTTCCTTCTGCTCCCACTAAAATGGCTGCACTGTTTTTTACTTTCTTTAATGAGGATGGATGAAGATAGCCTCCTATCAATGGATTGCTGCCATACATTGCAATGCTTGCATATGAATTAGCAGAAGGCATTAAAACTGTTAACCCGTTTCTGTACACAGGTATGCTGCGTTGTGTAAATCCAAAACCAATAGGATGTGTTGTATCGAGATCAACATTAAAAATAGAACCGCCTAATGATTTGGCTCCTTCACGTTGCGGGGCTTCATCAAAGTTGTAACGCTGCAGCGGTTGCTTGCTGCTGTCAGCATATAATTTTTCTTTAGTGAATCCATTACGGATAGCCCATTCACTTCCTGATTTAATGCTGATGAGTGTGCCTCCATTTTGCACCCATGCTTTTAATTTATCCGTTGCAGTTTTATCAAGCAAAGCATAATTGCCGCTCACCATCACAATGGTATTGTAACGGTCAATAGATGCACGGCCAAAGTTGAGGATATCCATTTTGGTAACAGGCATTTGCAAACGCTGATCCAGCAAATGCCAGATTTCGCCTGCTTCTGTTGCAGCAACTCCTGTTCCTATTAACATCATCACATCCGGTTTCTTTACTGTGCGGATATAATTACTTCCGAGATCAACACCTTTTGTATTAAACCCGGTACCTAAAGAATAAACAGTTAGTTGTGTTGATGTGCTTGTGGTTTTTACCAACGTGTACAAAGAGTCAGCACTGATGCGTTGCAGATTTACCGGAATGGAAACGGTTCCATATCCAAACTCTTTTGCTTTACCATTGATAGTTGTCGTAAAAGGTCGGAAGGCTGTTTGTACCAGGACGCCTCCCTGTTGTAATTGAAAGATGGCTTTATGTGCATTGTAATCTTTTATTTCAAACAGATACACATAATTACTTTTTTCAACAGCCGGCACTACCCGTTGTGGTAATTGATTAATTCGGTTGCCTTTTGTTATTGCTGTCCGTACTTCTGCAAAAGGTAAATTGTATGCATAAGCTAAACTCCATGTAGATGCATCATAGAATGTACTGTCGGTATAAGGAATTTGTTTTTCAAACACTGTACGCACCATAATATAATTCGGTTGATCGGTTGGAACAAGATAGCTGGATACCGCATCAAACTTTTTCCCGTCCGCATTCATTGTTCCATTCAATCCATATACTTCTATTTCATGCAAAAGCAGCATATCGAGAAATGCTCTTGTTTTTGTTTCGTCATATCCATCTCCAAACACATATGCTTTTACGGGTGATGCTTTGGACTGTTGGTTACTTACACGGTAAAATTCTTTTCGCAAAGAAAGCAAGGATGCTTTTTCTGCCAGTGATGCACGGATGGTTGTGAGTGATGCTGTAAACTGGTTGCGGATGGTAAATGCAAACGAAAGGGGAATAGTTGTTGTCTCCTGTAAATGACCACGACTGCTTCCTTGCTCAAATAAAAATCCGGCGCCACCATAAAAATTAATATAGCTGCTGCCATAACCGGGATAGAGTTTATCAAATGCTTCTTTGGTAAAATACATGGAACCGATCTTGTTAGCTGCTGCAGAAAAGTATTCACCAAATTTTGGATACAATGTTTTATACAGATACTCGGGTACAGTTGGATTATTGCTCCCATCCATTCCCGGATCAAAATAAAAGGTAGAGGAACTTCCCATTTCATGATGATCGGTTTGTACATAAGGCCGCCACTGATGAAAGAATTTAATCCGGTTCCTTGATTCAGGAAAAGTGCCTAGGAACCAATCACGGTTGAGATCGAACCAATAATGATTGAACCTGCCGCCCGGCCATATTTCGGTATGCTCCCTGTCTAACGGATCTGCAACCGGGGGTTCGGCTTTGTGCATATTAGCCCAATGTGAATGACGGTCACGACCATCGGGATTAATCACGGGATCCATCAGGATCACCATTTCATTCAACCATTTATCGGCTTCATCACTTTGTGATGCGGTAATATAATAAGCAGTGAGCATGGCTGCCTCGCTACTGCTGGGTTCGTTACCATGAACATTATATCCTAAATGAATAACAAGCGGTACATTTTCTGTGTTGCCGGTTTGTTGCCCGGCCAGGTGAGCTTTACGGATCTCTTCAATCTTTGCATGGTTCTGAGGTGATGTAAACACGGCGGTGATCTGTTGCCTTTGTTCAAATGTTTTACCAATCACCTGCATGGTTACACGATCACTTAAACGATCGAGCTCACGAAAGTACTCCACAATTTTATCATGACGGGTATGCTGTGTACCAATAGCATAGCCGAGAAACTGTTCGGGAGTTGGGATCTGCGGATTAAAATTGCCGCTGTTGGGATAAAAATAGTTTTGTTGTGCAGATAAACCAGTTGAAACAAACAATACAAAAACAATGAAAGTTGAACGCAGCATAGTTTTGATTTTAGTTCTTAAAGCTAAGGATTTTGCTGTTTTAAAAATTTAACAGCGTCATTCCGTCATAAATGCAACGTTGGTATTGTGTTTGCAATCTGAAGGATTGTTTAAATCAATAACGAACATGAACAAACAACAAACTTCTCTGTGGTTTTGCATTCTGATGGATGCAGTGGGTTATGCTACTTATGCCCTTCCTTTCCTGGGTGAATTTGCAGATATTGTTTGGGCTCCTGTCTCTGCTTTTATATTTTATAAAACATTTGGTGGCTGGAAAGGTGCCTTCGGTTCGGTCTTTAATTTTGCTGAAGAGTTATTACCAGGGCTCGATTTTATTCCCAGCTTTAGCATCATGTGGGCGTTGAACCGATTCAGTTCAACAAAAACAAATACAGCAGTTATAAAAGCAGGGTAAATAATCCTCAACTAAAAAGGGCCCGGATTTTTTCGGGCCTTTTTAATTATTTCCTTTTCGCACCATAACGTAAGGGATCATTTCTATCCTTGGTTGGTTTCATCTCCTCATCTTTTTCTTTATCATATACCCGCAGATAAATCACCCATTCAAATTTGTCATATTCGGCAACGAGATCAACAACCAGTTTACTGAACTCACCGGTTGCATCGTTGATACGGAATTGATTGGTCCATAAACGCAGCTCTTCAGTTGGTGCATTGTAAGCAGTTGTTGCGTATAAACTATTACTGTTTCCTTTGCTCATCAACGATTTGCCGGCAATGTCATTATAATAAGCTTTGTATTGTTTTTTCAACAAGTCCATATCTTCTGTAACAAATAATTTTGCTTCCCACAACCAATGAATTTTTGTTTTAGAAGGATAGCCGATGACCTTGGTTTCAAGTGACTCTTTTATTTCTATGGTTGAAATGTACTGGATGGTGTTGGGGTCGCCCTGAGTTTGTGATCCTTTAATAGATGCAAACTGAACAGGATACGCATTGATGACTTTTTCCAGTTGTGGTTTAATGGAAGTAAAGGAATTCTTAACCTGTGCAGACAATGATACAACAAGGAATAAGCTCTTGAAGAGAAGCAGTAGTTTTTGTTTCATGGATAAAGAATTGTACTGCAATATAATAAAACAAATGAATGAATTATACCGATTATACCGTCATATAGTCTAATGCTATCTGCAATCGGTATAATACCATCTAAGATTCCAACGTAGTTCTTCGGACTACTTATATAATCAAGATGGTATTATAAAACGCCGGGGATCAAACGCTTTACTTTTTTCTGATAGTTTTTATATTCATCGCCAAACCATAAGATCAATTTCCTTTCTTCATACTGCATACCAATTAATATGTAAATGATCATCAAAACAAGAAACAGCCAGTTCTTCAAAAAAGGAAGAGCTATGCAAAAACCCAATGCAAGCAAAATTGTTCCACTGTAAAGGGGATGACGGACATATTTATTCAACCCGATTATACGCAGGGGCATTCTTGTTTCTGAACGAAAACCAAAAAAGGAGGGGAGATCATAATTTTTAACCGAAAGAAACATGATGATAGATCCTGCAAAAGCAACAAGTGCCCCTGCAATTGTTACACCCGTACCTCTTGGATAAAGAAGCGGAGACTCTGTTTTGTATAATAAGAACACCAGAAGCACCAACGCCATAGCATTGAACAGGTTATAACCCTTTCTGTATCCATTGGCAGATAAGCGGAAACCCTTAGCCAGACGCTGTTTTATGGCCTCATTGGCAAGGAAGCTGTGCAAAAAGAAGTAAATTCCACATGCTGTAAGAAGAATCACCATACTGCTAATATAAAATGTTCCATATAAGAATACCAGTAAAATTATCAAGTGTAAAAACATTGTTTCTACTCTTGTGTTAAAAGAAAAGAGGTGGTACATTTATAGTCTTAAATCCAATGGTTATGAAAAAGATCCCTTCCGTACGCAAAAGTTCTTCTGTTATGCAGTCTCTCAAACAGATTGTTCACTTGCTTGTTGAATCGTTTGAATCTCCCCAAACCAGAGAATTCAGAAGATTGAAAAGCTTTATATCAGAATAATATGAATGAACTTTACCCATGAAAGCCATTCGCTAAAATGTCTGGCTTTTTTTTATGCCCTAAATTTTCCCGTTACTTTTTCCATCTCTTTTACAATCTCATCTGAACAGAGGTTGCCAATGCTTCCTTCATGTGTATGATGCAGTTGTTTGAGGTCAAATTCAAATTCGCCTTTATTGATGGCATTACCCAACTGTTGATAAGCATCACGGAATGGAACGCCCTTATTCACCAGTTCATTCACTGCTTCTACGCTAAAGAGATACTTATACTTCTCATCCGTCAAAATATTTTCCTTCACCTTCATATTGCTGAGCATGAGTTGCATTAACTGCAAACAGGCTTTTAGTTCTTCAATAGCGGGGAATAAAATTTCTTTGGTGAGCTGCATATCACGGTGATAGCCGGAAGGAAGATTATTGATAAGTAATGTGAGTTCATTCGGGATTGATTGAATGCGGTTACATTTTGCACGGATGAGTTCAAACACATCCGGATTTTTTTTATGCGGCATAATGCTGCTGCCCGTTGTCAATTCATCGGGGAACGAAATGAAACCAAAGTTCTGATTCATATATAAACAGCAATCCATTGCCAGCTTACTTAATGTAGCAGCAATTGAACTCATTCCAATAGCGGTTATCTTTTCTGTTTTGCCACGGCTCATTTGTGCATATACACTGTTCCAGTTCAAGGTTGCAAACTGTAACAGCTCGGTTGTACGTTTTCTGTTTAATGGAAATGATGAGCCATAACCGGCACCACTGCCCAATGGATTCTTATTGGCCACATGATATGCTGCGGCTAACAGTTCCATGTCATCCACTAAACTTTCTGCATAAGCACCTAACCATAAGCCAACTGATGAAGGCATGGCAATCTGCAGATGCGTATAACCTGGCAGTAACGTATTTTTATCTTGATCGCCTGTTTTGATCAGCAGATCAAAAAGGTTTTTTACTTCGTCTTTGATATGATTGATCTCTGCACGGAGATATAATTTAATGTCAACCGCCACTTGGTCGTTACGGCTGCGACCACTGTGAATTTTTTTTCCAACATCCCCTATCTTTTGCGTAAGCAAATATTCTACCTGTGAGTGAACATCTTCTATTCCTTCGTCAATAGTGAAGCCCCCATCCCCTGAAGGGGTGTCAATGGTTGCGGCAATTTCTTTTAATCCCCTTACAGCAATCTCCGTTTCGCCTTTAGTCATCAAACCCACTTCGCCCAGCATGGTTACATGTGCAATGGAGCCTTGTACATCGTATTTCGCTAATAGCAAATCAAATTCTTTATCACGACCAACTGTGAATTGTTCTACCAATGCAGATGTGTTGCTGTTTTCTTTGCTCCAGAGTTTCATGTGTAAAAAGGTTTAGGGTGTAAGGTTGAAGGTGTAGGGTTTTCCATATGCCCTAAGCCTTACGCCTTTCACCTTATCAAAGAATCTTGTTTAATAGCTGAATGTACAATTCAATCCCACCTTTTATTTCATCAATATAAATATACTCATCAGCTGTATGACTTCGTGCACTGTCGCCGGGACCCATCTTTAATGCCGGGAAAGGCATCAATGCTTTATCACTTGTTGTAGGTGAACCATAATACCTACGACCCAATTCAATACCAGCTTTAACCAACGGATGATTCATTGGAATTGAGGTTGATTTCATTCTAGTTGTTCTTGGTTTGAACTGACTTTTTACGTTTTGCTGTAGTGCATCCAGTATTTCATCAAACGTGTACAGCTCGTTGACCCGTACATCAATGACAAACTTGCATTGCGACGGAACTACATTGTGTTGTTGATTTTCTGTTCCGATTACTGTAACCGTTAATCTCGATTCGCCCAAAAGTGGGCTCACTTTTTCAAATTTATAATTGCGTATCCAGTTGATATCATTAACAGCAATGTACAATGCGTTCTCACCTTCGTTGCGGGCAGCATGACCCGATTTTCCATTTGCTGTACAATCAATCACCATCAAACCCCGTTCAGCGATAGCCATTTCCATTTGAGTTGGCTCGCCTACAATTCCAAAATCAATTTTACCAAGATACGGAAGCACCAGCTCAATACCATTTACCCCACTGATCTCTTCTTCTGCACTGGCTGCAAATACAATATTATGCGACAAATTTTCTTTGTCATAGAAATATAAAAACACGGCAATCAATGAAACAAGACATCCGCCGGCATCATTACTTCCCAAGCCAAATAATTTCCCTTCTTTTTCATGCGCATTGAATGGATCAAACGAATACCCTTTATTCGGCTTTACCGTATCATGATGTGAGTTCAATAAAACAGTAGGCTTTGTTGTATCATAATGTTTATTCAAT